>JAFQBO010000307.1 GCA_017416665.1 Oscillospiraceae bacterium | reverse complement strand
CCTTCCAGCGTGTTGAAAAAATCTTTAGGTTCAAAACTAAAAGTTTTGATCAAACTTTTTCAATAGTTTGCGGTGTCCAAAGGCAGAGCCGTGGGTCGCCGTCCGCAGACGGCGAAATGCCTTGCCTAAGAGGCGCATTTACGAGGGGTGAATTTAAAAACAGCCCAGTGGGCTGTTTTTAAAGAGGGGACGCTTTGCAAGAAAAAGCGTCCCCTTACTTTGGTCGTACTCAAATTTGCCTGCCGATTTAATCGGCACGAACTTTAATTTTGAGGTTTTTCTACAGACTGAAAGGACTGCGCAAGCAGTCCTTTTAGTTTTATATCAATGCCAGAAACATACAAATTTTTCAAGTTCAGTAAGCATTGTAGGGAAGTTACTGTAAAGTACATAACCACGGATTGAAAGAATAATGCCGATAAATATAATTACCGAAACGATTGAAATTGCTGAGAATGCACATATACCCTTATCAACGAGAACAGGGAATTTTTCAAGTCTCTGCTGTGTTTCAAGAATTACAAGCAGTGACATGAGCATTAATACAGGGAGAAGATCGTTTAAGTAGTCAACTATGATTCCTGCCATACAGTAATTCATAAACGCAAGAGCTACCATAAGTACCATCATAAGCACATATGTGTAGTTTCTGATGCGGTTTTCGTTATAGCGGTAAGGTGTTGTCTTTCTGTGGCGTGTGTGCCATACAAGGAACGGCATTATCAAACATCCAACAAGTATTATCGGGAATGCAAAAACACCGCATGTATTTGCCTCATAGGTAAACTGTCCGTTGTTGCAGAGTGCCACACTTGCAAGTGTTATATATGGGAAGTCACCTGATAGATGAAGTGGCTGGAAGAAGTAGTGTATAATTGATGCAGGGAACAGTGAGAAATCAATGCTGTTTGCAAAAATGTTACTGATTGTAAGCTGATATTTCTGTCCGAAGTCAAACGGTGAATCAAATCTGATAAAGTTATACCACATTACACCTGCCATACCTATTGCAATAGGTACAATAAATGACATTACAGAAGTTATTTTCTTACTGATTTTCAGGTCCTTATTAAGAAGTACTGCAATAAACAACGGTGCAAGTATTAAAGCACTGATTGCTTTTGTAGGTCTTGCGGCAAGACAAAGTATAAATGCAATACCGCTTAAAATAAAGAGCGGAACTGACTTTTTCTCTTTGACTCTGTTTGCGGCACAAACTCCGCACCACAGACACAGCATAAGGAAGCATGTACTTGTAACATTAGGAACATTATACTGATTTGAATAGTGTACAGCCATGAAAAGCCCTGTCATTACACATGATGAAACCATCATAATAATCATAAGCAGGAAATTCGGCTTTTTAATAAAGCGTTTTACAAATGCTGTAATTGCACCAAACATAAAGATGATTGCCAGCATTCCGAAAACCTGACAGGTTGTGTTCATGGTCGGAATATCACCCATAATCCAGTAGTACGGGAAGTGCAGGAGAAGTACAGGTGTGATTCCGTAGTATGAGTAGAATTTGCCGTTATACAAAGCTCTGTCCCAAGGATAGCTTATGCCGTCACGTGTTGATGGGTCGTACGGATTTTCAAGGTCAAGGAGTGCCTGATCCGGAACCATATCAATATTGGTTCTGCCTTCCTTGACAGCGTCGAACATTTGTGTGTACGGATCCTTGAAATTCATGTCAAGCTCTGCACTGTACTCAATAGGCAGTTCCTCAGGAATATTGAAATAGAACATTGTTGAGGCACATGCAAGAGTTACTGCAACAAGTATCAGCTTATGGAGCACTGAACGGTGATTATATGTAACTCTGTGGAGCTTAAACGATACAAGAGCGGCAACAACTGCGGCAATTACAAAGAGAATTGTAAATCTCAGATTGTAGAATTCATACGGCATTGCCTGAGCAAATGTGATATTTTTCAGTGTTGCGGTACCGCCGAGTTCTGATAAAGCGACATAAAGCTCTGTAATTTCGCCGTAAGGGCTTATTGCAAAATGGAGAGAGTCGTCATATTTACCTGATGTGTATTTACTTCCGACAGGAGTAGCATTATTTGAGAAGTTTTCGTCCTTTATAAAAATTGTACTTTTAAAAAACTCATCTTCACTTTCAATATCAAGTGATACAGCTTTTATATCGGCAGTATTTACAGGGATAATAAGAGTACCGCCGTCGGTATATGTGACAGTATCACCTTCAATGCTTACTTTTGCCGGATCGTCCATAAAGGCAATTGACAAGTCAGGAGAAAAAGTTTCAGTATCATTTGTGAACGAACGGAAGTTGAATACAGTGCTCTCAAGAAGGAAAATTACCAGTGCAACTATTCCGAGTCGTCTTAGAAACTTTTTCAGATTTTCATGATTTACAAATTTGCTTACAACAAATCCCATAAAGCAGGAAGTACCTGCAATAGCTCCGCTGTAGGCAGACGGAGCCGTTTCAAAACGGGTAAAACTGCTTATGAGAACACTCAGAATCAGTGCGACAACGGCAGAGATAATTGTAAAAATAATACCTTTGGTTATATATTCCTTTTTTCTTTCCCTGATAGAAGGGATAAATGTGAACCCGACTGTATAGACAATACAACAACTTATGACAGAGAATACAGCCGGAAGAAAATTTATCATAATACGCAGCCTTTCCGAAAATTACTTATTCTTTTCTTCGTGATATTCTTTTTCAGTGTTTACACTCCAGATGTTTTCCTTTGTCTTTTTACCGCTGATGATGTTTCTTACAGTTTCAAAAGATGTAACCATAGAGTGATCCATGTTGTTGTAACGGTGCTGACCGTTTCTTCCGACACAGTAAAGGTTTTCGATTGAACTGAGGTATTCAATAAGCTTGTCCATTTCGTCGTATGTATCGAAATATGCAGGATAAGCTTTTTTAACCTTTTCCATGTGAGTATCAAGAACCTGTTTTTTATCTGAGATAAGACCGAGCTTGACCATTTCGTCAACACCGAACTTTGAGAATTCTTCTTCTGACATATTCCAGAATTCATCGCCTTCGTTTACAAAGTATTCAAGACCAATCCATACAGTGTTTTCGAGATCCTTTACCAGATATGGTGACCAGTTGTTGTAAAGCTGGAAACGACCTACCTTTACACGTCTGTCCTGAACGTAAACCCAGCAGTCAGGAACGATATTTCCGACAGTCTTCATGGTTGTCTTGTTTTCGAGATTAAGCTTTGGAATAAGTACACCAAGGGTCATGTAGTCACGGTAAGGAAGACCAGCCGCAATTCTTGCAGGTTCAGCAGGAACGTCGTTCATACCGGCAACAAGTTCTCTTACCGGCATTGATGAAATGATGTAATCACCATTTAAAGTGATTTCCTTGCCGTCCTGTACATATGTAACACCGGTGAGCCTGTCTCCGTCCTTGTGAAGCTTTTTAACGGAAGCGTTCATGATAATAGTACCGCCAAGCTTCTGGAATTCTTCGGCAGTTGTTTCCCAGAGCTGACCAGG
>JAFQBO010000306.1 GCA_017416665.1 Oscillospiraceae bacterium | reverse complement strand
TAATATATAAGTACTTGAGATTAATACATCGCGGTGTGGAGCAGCTAGGTAGCTCGTCGGGCTCATAACCCGAAGGTCGTAGGTTCAAATCCTGCCGCCGCAACCAAATTGAAAAGTGCTATGCAATGCTTTGGGAAAACGGAGGAAGTGACCCTTAGCGGTTGCATAGTACTTTTCATTAACACTACTATGCAGAAATCTTAGGCATTGATACTCGATTGAGAGTGAACATAAAAGCAATCTTTTTCTTTGCCTAGTGATTTTTGTAAAAAGCAAATTGCAACAATGAACATATTGATTCTGAATATTTTGTATCTTTGGTTACTGTTTCTGGGCTACACAAACTCAGCAATACACCGCCAAAGCCTGATTCAAGAAAAACTGAGTTATCTCACTTTCTCGGTTGAATTGAGAAAGATATATGAATCGCAAATGCGAAACTGTTACAGTTTGTCAAAAATAATTTTCTTCAGAAGATTATTTAATTTTAGAGAGAAAAGATGTGCAAGTCAATTCTCGAAAAAGCAATAAGCCCATCAGAGTAAACTTTGGTGGTTTAATCCGATAGGCTTATTTTTATCTATTTGAGCAAACAATAATTGAATATTTAACAAATGGCATTTTTTCTGAGAATTCTGTTTCATCAGCTGAGAAAATACCAATTAAAGCATCGGAAAGAGGTTTATCAAGCTGGTTGATTTTAAGTCCCTCAACATCACCTCTGACAGGTTCATTTTTAATTTCAAATTTCAATATAATATTCAATTTGTCTGTTAAAATAGCATTCCTGCTAAGTCAATCAGATAGCTTCAGTATCGGTTGATAATGGGGTGGATGCTATTGGCGTAGCATTCATCCTGCGGGTGTGCTTTTTCTTGCTATTTATTCTAGCACAGTAATTTTGATTTGTCAAGAGTTTGACGAAAATTTTTTTGAATATTTTTCATGAATTTCAGAAATTGGTTGAAAAAGACCTGTTTTTGAAATTTTTTTATTTAGGCTGTAAAGTCCGCTTAAACGTGGATTTTACAGCCTTTTTTGCGTTTTTAGGGTCTGAAAGAGTTGGAAATACCCTCTTGACAAACCGGAAATTTTGGAATATAATCTGAAATCAGAAATTATTGTTTTTACAGGATACAGCTGATATTGAGAAAATCCGGGGCAATTTAAGGCTGATTTTTTCTGAAAAAACTGCCGTGGTGTTTGTTTTATATGGCTCAGACATGAGCCGTATATCAAATTTTTCGTAACGTCAAGTCGTCACGAAAAATTGTGAGGTACTGGATAGCAAGCAACGCAAGTGTGTACTCACTTGAAAAATTTTACAGGCAAAATTTTTGTTTTTTGGGACACCCAAACCCGAATTTATGAAAGGAGATTTTATGGAAAATAAAACACCTAATCGAAAACGAAATGTTCAATTAAAGTTTTATGTTGATGAAGATGAACTTGCAATGATTAAATACAAAATGACTAAGGCAGGAATAAAAAATCAAAGTGAGTATTTAAGACAAATGGCGGTTTACGGAAAAACTGTAAATTTGGATTTTTCCGACCTCAGACCTATTTACAATGAACTGAACAAAATCGGTGTAAATCTGAATCAGATTGCAAGAATTGCCAATACAACAGGTACACTTTACAGAAACGATATTGCAGATATAAGAGATAAAATACAGACGGTTAAAAACAACATAGAAACTATTGCTGATAATACAGATAAACAGCTTGATTTGATAAAAAATCAGCCGTTTGAAACTATTCAGGAAAAGGTAAAAAGGGAAATGAGTGAAAGAAAAAAGGAGTAAAATCTGAGTGGCATACACAACAATTCATCCGATAAAATCAACGCTCGGAAAGGCAATAGATTACATTTTGGATAAAAACAAAACACTTATAAGCGATAATATTTCAACTGTAAATTGTTCTTCTGATTTTGCCGAAAAGGAATTTTTAAGAACACAAAAATATTATAAAAATACCTCCGGAAATCTTGCTTTTCATTTGATACAATCGTTTCCGAAAGGCGAGGTTACACCTGAACAATCAATGCAAATCGGCAGAGAAACAATGGAAGAATTTTTAAAAGGTGAGTATGAATTTGTTATATCAACTCATTGCGACAAAGGTCATATTCATAATCACATAATTATAAATTCTGTCAATATGGTGAATGGGAAAAGCTTCTCAACTGAACATGACAGAAAATCAAATCCTGCATGGAAACAAGTCCGAAAAATCAGTGACAGAATTTTAAAAGAAAAAGGTCTTTCTGTAATTGAAAATCCTGAGAAAAACGGTACTTCACATTATGAATGGGAAAAGCAACAGTCGGGAACATCATGGAAAGCACAGCTTAAAAGAATTATTGATAATACTGTCAAAGCGTCGGACAACTTTGATGATTTTTTATACAGGCTTCGTGCAGAAAATGTTACTGTGAAATATGAAGATTACAAGACCCGACCGGGCAAGTGTCTTGCATTCAAAATGGAAGGGCAGAAGTATTTTATTTACTCTCAGAAATTCGGTTTTTATTACAGTGAAGAAAACATAAAAAAGCGTATTGACAGAGCTGTTCATCGCAGAGGAATGTCAAGTATTGAACGTCGACAGGAACGAATCCTTAATGATAACGGAACTCTGAAAAAAATGTATAATCTTACTGAGCTTGATGGGGAAGGATTGAAGATTTGGGCAAAGAACGAAAACCGTAAAATAGCTATGCAAACGATAAATCAGATGAAAGCTTATGGCTTTGAATTTGTTGAGGATTTCTTTGAAAAATATAACGGTATTGATGATAAAATTACAGAAAATAAACTTGAAGCAAACAGTATTGACAAAGAAATTTCAAGGCTTAGCTTAAAGCTTAAATATACTCAGATGTACAGAGAGTACAAACCGTTTTATGACACATATAAAAATTCCATAAATCAGGAACGTTATTTCAGACATCACGAGGACAAAATTATGCTTTTCAAAGAAGCATCGGAACAGCTTTTGAAAACAGATACAACTGTTCCGAATGCGGGCAGACTGAAAGCTGAAATAAAGAATTTACAGGAGAAAAAGCAGTCTGTTCTTGATGAAAACAAACAGCTCAAAGGACAGCTTTCTGAATATAAAACTCTTAGAGAAAACCTTGAAATTATCTTTGATAAGAAACCGGAAAAAGAAAATCAGCAGAATAAATCTGCCGAAAATAGTAGAACTCGTTCTCATACAATCTAACGCTTGTATTTTTATCAGATTTTGTGATTACTGCGTTAAAAATCTTGCCTTGTACTCACAGAAATTATGATGAAAAATCCAAACATTATCTTTATGAGAATAAGTTCTTAGAAAAAGAATGGAGATATGGTGATTTAAAATGAAAATTCTAATTATACTTTTGATATTGATTGTAATTGCTTTTATTGGATTTACAGTTCTCTGTTTTGTAAAGGCTGCAGGACATGCCGATGAGAAAATTACAAAAATGAAAATAAAAAAATCCGCTGACAGCGGATTTAAAAATTCTGTTTAAAGTGAAATTATTCAGATGTATTTTTGTTTTTATTTTTTAAATATGCAGCATAATCGAAGTCGGAGTTTTTCATATCAAATTCGATAAGTTCAACTAAAAGAGAAGTAAGGCTCTGACCTTTTGATTCGGCATAGCTTTTGTATCTGTCCTTGTCTCCCAATGGTAAATTTAAGGTGAGTTTGTCACGTTTTTCCTTTAAATAACGTGTGGTTCTGAGTTTTGCTTTTTCATCATACATACTTAAATACTCCTTTCATATATCATATTATACTACATTTTCTGTATAACCGTCTATATGGTATGTTGTACAAAAATGTTATGAAAACTTTGTCGAATAAATTTGTTGACATATACACGGCTATATGATAGAATATAAATATGGAAAACACAAAAAGACAATTCGCCATTGGCGAATAAAGAATTATGGAGGATAAAAATGTGTAAAATTATTTCAGTTGCAAATCAGAAGGGTGGAGTTGGTAAGACAACTACTACATTAAATCTTGGTACAGCTCTTGCATTAGAGGGCTTCAGCGTTTTGGTGATTGACCTTGACCCACAGGCTAATCTCTCAGGCTATCTTGGTTTTGAGGGTGATGAAAAGCCTACAATCAGCAATCTTATGTTGAGCATCGCTTGTAGTCAGAAGATTGAAAATGAGGATTTTGAAAGCTGTGTAAGAGTTTCTGAGGAAAATAAAATCAGCTACATTCCGTCAGACATTAATCTTGCAAATGCTGAAACATATCTGATGAACGCTCTTTCAAGAGAAACTGTTCTCAAGCGTGTTCTGAAACAGGAATATCTTGAAAAGTATGATTATGTCATTATTGACTGTCTGCCATCACTTGGTACTCTGCTCATCAATGCACTTACTGCATCGGATAATGTTATTGTTCCGGTACAGACGCAGAAGTTTGCTTTCGATGGTCTTAAAAGTCTGCTTCAGATATGTAATCAGATAAAGGATACACTTAACAGGGATTTGAAGATTTTGGGTATCGTTCCGACAATGACAGACAATACAAATATGAGCCGTACGACACTCGAAATGCTTGAGAAAACATATCCTGATGTTATATGCAGAACTATGATACATAAGTCTGTTGCAGCAGCCAACAGCACAGAGCAGAATCGCAGTCTTTGTCTTAATAAGAACAGACTTGGTGATGAGTACAAGGCTCTTGCAGTTGAATTATTTGAAAGAGAGGTATGCTGATATGCTTGCAAGTTTCAACATAGGTACAATGATGTCGCAGGAAAATCAGATTAAAAATATTCCGATAGATATGCTTGAAACATATCATAATCACAAGTTTCAGCTTTACACAGGCGAACGACTTGATGATATGGTTGAGAGTATTAAGGCTAACGGCATACTTCTTCCGATAATCGTTCAGCCGTTAAGCAACGGCAATTATGAAATCCTTTCGGGGCACAACCGTACAAACGCCGCAAAAATCGCAGGACTGGAAACAGTTCCTGCGGTTATAAAGGAAAATCTTTCGGAAGATGAAGCTGAAATGTATGTTATAGAAACGAATTTAAGTCAGCGTGGTTTTAATGACCTGAGAATTTCCGAACAGGCTACTGTCCTTGCTATGCGACATTCCAAAATGTTTTCGGAAGAAAAACGTCAGCAGATTGCAGAAGAACTTGAAGTGATGGAGGGTAAGTCCAAAAGTAAGCTTGAGAAAACAGGTGAGGAATATGGTCTTAAAAAGGATACCGTTGCAAGACTTCTGAGAGTTGATAAGCTTATCCCCGAAATGAAAGCGTGGGTTGACGATAAATATCTTCCTGTCAGAGCTGCTGTTGAGCTGTCATATATACCTGAAAATGGTCAGAAGCTTGTGTATGACGTTTTTTCAAATCTTGAAGAAAAGGTTAATATGAAAAAGTCCAAGGCCATCAGACAGGCTTTTGAAACATATGAGGAACTTAACGAAGATGATTTGCTTGAGATTATTACAGATGAGCAACAGGAAAAGGAAAACATCAGATTTGCCGATAAAGACCATAAAAAAGGCTATAACGCACTTATTAAGCTTATGAAAAGAAATGACTGCTATCATAAAGCTATTGCTTATCTGATTACACTTGACAATGTGTGCAGAGAACATACCGATGACTTGTTTGACCTTCAGGAAGATACCATAAAGCCTGATGGTGTGCATAAAGCGTGGCAGACAGGGACAAGCCAAAAGACCTCAAGACTTGCATTCAATCTTTGGAATAACTTCACAGGAACAGTTGATGATGAAGCTGATGAGCTGAACGATCCGAAAAGTAATTATACAGTTGATGAAATCTTCTGTTGCAGTTATGCTCCGTTTTATTATGAAGCTGTTAAGCTTCGTTATCCTGAGTATAATGGTTAGGATCAGAATAATGACAATATCCGAAAGATTACAGTCTGAAAAAGTTAAAATTAACGATTGTCCATTTTGTGGCTGTAAATTATCTGAATTTCCTTATGTAATGATAGTTCAGCCGGTAAGAAGTGATGAGTATCTGCTTGCTAAACTTAATAAGGGGGATTTTCTTGGTGGTGAAAATGGTTATCACGTTCATTGTATAAATTGTGGTGCTTCAGGTGGTAGGGATACTATACCTGAAGTTGCCATTAACAAATGGAACAGGAGGGTAACATTGTGATTGACACATCAGAGGTTTTGAAGTTATTTGCTGAAAAGTATGCTGAAAAATATGATAATAGAAAATTTGAATCAGGTGAAAAAGAAGTCGCAATACTTAATAATTGCATTATGATTGTGGAAAAGATTGATGATGAACTCAAAGTGGAATTTTTGGGTACTCAGCCTATAATCATAAATGAATCTTTTGATATGTATGTAGAATAATTCGCCATTGGCGAACGTCAGGAAAGGTGAAGCAATATGAACAGATACTTTTATGACAGAGAAAAGCATTTTATTATTGACAGTTACACAAATGAAATCGTATGTTTGGTAAATTATGATGAAGAACTTTTTGCAATATGGGTATGCCGTGTTCTTGAATGCCGAAAAGATACTCCTTATGAGTTGTCAGATGAGATATTATCTGCTATGCGTGAAGCGTATGATAAAGGTGTAAATTCAAAAGAATTTTTAATATAGATAATTCGCCATTGGCGAATAGGAAGAAGGTGATAATATGAATCCATTGATAGATATAACCATTACAATTTATTTTGTGATTGAAAAATTTGATGAGCCGTATATGTATGTAAAATCTGAGTATTCAGGATGCAGTGATGTAAATTCGAATATGCTTAACGATAAATTCTTGTATGAAGAACGAAGAAAAATTGCTGATAAAAATAATGTCGATGTAGAGTGTGTTCGTGTGATTTCCAAGAAGGAATTTGAAAGCAGAAATAAAGATGAGTACTTTAGCTTTGAATAACGAGGTGCATAGTATGACAGCAGAAGATTGGAAATATTGTGAAGAAGCCTTGTCAGGGTATTACGGTAGAGTACGTCTGAAAGTTGATGACTATGATGTAACACTTGCAGTAGTTCCGACAGGCAAGCTTAAACAAGAGATAGCTGTTTATGTTAATGGTGAAATAAGGTGCGAATGGTTTTTAAACGATTGTGATATTCGTCAGAGATTTTATCAAGAGCATAAAAAGTGCTTTTTTTCTCAGAAAGATTTAAAAAAGATAAAACGTGAAAAAAAAGAAATCAGGGAAATGTTGCTTAAAGGTGCTTATCACTATTGGTATTCGCCAACTTGGACATCTTTTCGTTCTTTAAAATCTCATCTTTTAAAAAATAATCAATCTATTGAGTTGGATGAGAAAATATAGGAGGTTTTTATGTTTAGGTGTGAAACATCATTTTCCTGTGATAAATGCGGTAAGGGTTATACTTCCAGTAAAACAAGAATGACCGATTGTACCAGTAAAGCACATTTTGAAATGCTTACCAAAGAAGAAGGTTGGAAAGTGCTTTATAAGAAATATCATATATGTAATGAGTGTATAGAACATTATGGTATGAAATATCTCAGAAATGAATTTAAACATAAATTCGCCATTGGCGAATAGACGGGAGGGTATTATGAAAAGAATTTATTTAGTCAGTATTTTATTAGGGGTAATAGCAGGTTTATTATACATTGTTTATTTGAAATCAATTACACCGGTATTAAATGAAATTGTTGATGAGTATTTTGAAAGGAGATTATAATGAAAATACCATTGTATATAGAACAGGCTTTAAAACGTCGTGAAAAAGCAGCATGGGCACTTCTGTCGGCAGATTATATAATAACCGATTATATTACTAAGCATAACATTGAGGTTGAAACATATGATTATGCCACAGGAGTTGAAATGTATGCAAATCCTACAGCAAGTGTAAACAGGGTAAGACAAGCTATTGCCGAACATAAAATAAAAAAATAATGTTGCTATTTAAATTTGCGTATGATATAATAAAAGAAAAAGGGCGTGTTTAAAATGGGAAGAAAACTGATTTCAGCCAAGCTTGATGTAGTATTCAAGAAATTTTTTACTGATAATAAGGATATGCTTCAGGCATTTATAGCAGATATGCTTGAAATTCCAACGGAAAGCATAAAGGAAATAATCATAACAAATCCTGAGCTTGTTCCGGAAGAAGTGGGCGGAAAATTCAGCCGTCTTGATTTGAATTTAAATGTTGATGACAATCTTGTAAATATCGAAGTTCAGATTAACAGTGAAGATGATTTCCGTGACAGAACGCTGTTTTACTGGGCTAAGCTTTATGCATCAGAGCTTAAAAGCGGTGAAGATTACAGACAGCTTAAAAAAACGATAACCATAAATATAGTCGATTTTAATATGTTTGGTGGAACTGATTTCCATAATGAAATTGTTACATCAATAAAGGGGACTGATGAAATCTTTTCGGATAAATTCAGTATGCATTTCTTTGAACTGAAAAAGGTCGGCAGGAATATCAATTCAAATAACCGCAGAGAATTGTGGATGCACTTTTTTAATGCGGACAGCGAGGAGGATTTTGAAATGTTAAAGCAGACAAATAATACTGTTATGGAAAAAGCAGTAAATGTAATCTACGATATGAGTGAAGATACAAGAATGCGTGAAATGATACGTATGCGTGAAAAGGCATTGCATGACAAAGCTTCAGAACTTGCAAGTGCTGAGAAAAGAGGTCGTGCGGAAGGACGTGCAGAAGGACGTGCGGAAGGACGTGCAGAAGGACGTGCAGAAGGACGTGCGGAAGGACGTGCAGAAGGACGTGCAGAAGGCATGGAAAAAGCTTTAAAAATGCTTATTGAAAATGGAATGTCGGAAGAAAAAGCAAGAAGTATTCTGAAAATGGAGAATTAACATAATGGCAAAAGTGATCTACGACATGAGTGAAGATACAAGAATGCGTGAAATGATACGTATGCGTGAAAAGGCATTGCATGACAAAGCTTCAGAACTTGCAAGTGCTGAGAAAAGAGGTCGTGCGGAGGGACGTGCGGAAGAACGAGATAAAATGATTAAGGCAATGCGTTTGAATGGCATGTCTGATGAGCAGATAAATGCCATTATAAAAAATCTTAATTGATAATATTTATTTAAGGAGCAGTTATTTTATATAGCTGCTCTTATTTTGTGATTTTGCATAATGCAAAAGCAAAAACTTTGTTTAATAATGTTATTGACATATAAACGGCTATATGTTATAATATAAATATGGAAAACACAAACAGACAAAATTTACTGATGATAAATTGTAAAAGTTCTGTATGGATTTGACCAAAAATGAAAAATATGTTATAATACGGAGGTATCATTATGGAAATGAAAGTTAATTTTGACACAACAGGACTCACAGAGGAAGAAATCCTTGAAAAGATTGAAGAACGCAAGCAGATGCCGATTGGCAAGTATGTTGCGTACAGAAAGAACTATCTTCGTGAAGTAAAGCCTGAATACTATGCAGAGCTTATTGCATCGGGAGAACTCATTAATCATTTGTGGGATATAAGCGATCAGGCAGACGCTATGAAGAACTTGCTTGTGGAACAGCAGAAGGCAAACTCACCGGAATGGAAAGAAATGGAAGAATTATACAGAGATGACTTTATCAGACGTGTAAGATTGCTTGAACAGTTCGGAGCTGTTGCTGATGAGGTTATATACAAGGAAATCATTTATGTGTAATAGAGTGACAGGAGGAATTACAATGAAAAAGTTCAGAATTTATATGATTACAGCTTTAATGACTATGATTTGCTGTTCATTCTCAGTAAATGCAGAAGAAACCAAAGATATTCTGGATACAGTTCAGACAACGGAAACAGTTGATGTTACAGAATCTGTTGAGGAACTTACAGAAGCAACAGAGTCTACAGAGTACACAGATACAACAGAGGTAATCACTACTGAAATGACTACAGTTACAACTGTATCAGAAACATCTGAAACTACTGTCACAACAGTTACTGAAATAGACGAAAACAGACTGTTTGGTGATGTAAATAATGATGGCAAATTCAATGTTCGTGATGCTGCATATGTTGCAAGACATATTGCGTCAGGTACAATAGATGAACTTGAAATGTATTTTGCAGACTATAACTCAGATGGCAGAATAGATGTTCGTGATTGTGCAAAAATCGCAAAGGACATTACAGCAAAGGCATCACAGCAGGCTGTTGAAATGAAAAAAGGTTTGCCGACACTTCCGGATAAGGCTGATTATAATCTGACCACAGACAGCGGAATGAAAGCTTATGTAAACGACATGACACGTTATAAGGCGTTTACAAAGTATGGCATTACAGCCGTTGCATACGATGATACAGTAGATGTCTGGGATTACAGCTGGGATGTTCCTACAGTATATTTATCGGATTCGGAATCATATCTTGCTAAACATGAAGGAGTGTTAATCATTGGTACAGCACTTTATGATTTGCCACAGCATTATATTGATAATGGATATTCAGGATTATTTTCAGAAGCAGAAGATGAAAGTGAAATGGCTGATATACTTGTTAATGATCAATTAGTTAGACTTGATATGATGGTGGATGAATTTAAGGTAAATGGATATACGATTGATGATACTGAGATAACTCTTTCTTGGCAACCAACCGATGGGGTTGGCAATTACGAGGTATATCTTCTTTGGGGAGGCTCAAAGGGTAATTATTTTCAGGATATGGAGAGTTATAAAGAATACTGGAATATGACAGATGAAATGTGTGAAATTGCCGAAGAAAATTTTTATAAAGAATACATTAATTTATATGAAGCATATGGTGATGAATATATGGTTGAATATAAGAATTGGTACTATACTTATGAGGATATTGTTCTTGGTGTAGAGATGGAAAAAATGTCCTGGTCAGTATTCAAGGAAAAAGTTCTTCAGCTCGGCACATACGAAGATCCGAATGATTATTCATGGCTTGACCTGACTCAGGAACAGCTTAACCGCTTTAATTCATATATTGCTGAAATGTCTCTTGAAGAAGTTAATGAGCTTATGAAAGGCTTGAGAACAGCTTGTCTTAATGATACTGTAGATGAATACCTTGATGAAATAGGTGCATAAAAATTACCCCTCCGGTTTGAAATCGGAGGGGTTAGTTTATTTCGACAAAAATTGACAGAGAAATAAATTACAGATTATTATTTTCGACATTAAGCATATACTGTTTAGTATAAATGATTTTGATAATTGCAAATACAAATGGTAAAATTCTTCTATCCTTTATAATCCTCAAATTTGTCAACTGTGCGAAATATCCAACGGCAATTTACCCAACGTTGCAGTCTACGGATTTCTTTGGGTGCAGTTTCTTTCTGATAAATCATCACATACGG
>JAFQBO010000036.1 GCA_017416665.1 Oscillospiraceae bacterium | reverse complement strand
ATATCGGCATTATTTAGAAAAACTAAAGTCATATTTTCTTATTATTTTTAGGAAAATAAAAATTTTCTCCATGTGTCAGACCTGCATTATAATACTTCGCCGCCTTTGCAGTTGAGCCGGAGTTGTTTTCCCTGATTTTTTTCATAAGCATTTCCTTGGTCATCTGAATACGTTCGATTATTTCAGGTTCCATCTCATGTGCCCTGACAGCATAAATATTGAATTCCTGTCTCAGATCAAAAATTTCCTGAAGTTCAGACGGAAGAGAGTTTCTCTCGCACTGATTTGTAAATGCAGGAATGATTCTGCTGTCATCTCTTGCGAGGAAATTGACTGCCTTTGTAAGTTCATCAATTCTTTTGAGGACATTTCCTCTTGTTGCAACAAGATTTGTTATATCATCAATATCGCAGTCAAGGAGCTTTCTTGTACTGTCCTCATATTTTTTTATAAGAATAATAAGTTTTTTCTGTATATCAGTAATTTTTTCAATATTTTCCATAAAATCTCTTTCTGCAAATTGCATTTTAAACAAATATATGTTATAATTAAACGTAATGTATAAAAAACGGAAAGGAATTGAACGCATATGTTTCCATCAAACTGTAAAGCCGTGCTGAAAACACTCGATGATAATATAGTTGAATACGGTCAGGCAAATATTTCACTTAAAGAAAAATTCGCTGAATTCTCATCACAGTTTGTCCCGCTTCTGAAAATCGATACTGAAGCAAAAATAATCTGTCTTGAAGGGAATTCGTCAACTCACATTATAACCGGACGTGTATTTCTTTCTTCAAAAAACCTGCTAAGACTTGTTGATATAAAATGTACTCTTATTCCCGGTGCTGAAATGGTTCTTGAAACACCTACATTTCTGCGTGCCAAAATTTACAAACCGATTATAAAAAAAGGTATTTTTTCAAAAAAGAAAATTGTGCATAAATGGGACGACTGTACTATTATATCGGTTTCAATGCATCATATGGCACTACGTGCCTCAAGGATTATGTGTGAATACGAGGATCAGCTGAAAATCAAGATAGGCAGTCCTGTATTTTCAAAGGAAACTGAAATCACACTTCAGCTTGCACAGAACGGTCTGATGTTCGGAAAAAATTCAAAGTACATATATAAAATTCTGAAACTTCGTGAAAAGGAGCAGTCAGAACTTGCTGAGTATATAAAGCTCGGAAGTATGGAGATGATAAAATATCTTCATTAATCTTTTTTCATGTCTGACAGCATATTGCGAAGCTTTGACGGTGAAAGCTTTGCGGCTGACGCTTTGTTGCTTTCCATCGTCTGGCTGAGCTCCTTACGAAGAATTTTCACGTTTTTTGGAGCCTCAATACCAATTTTAACCTTGTCGCCGCTTATTTCTATAATTTTAACTTCAATTTCGTTGTTGATAAGAAGTGTTTCACCGTTTTTTCTGGACAAAATGAGCATTTACTTATCCTCCTCTTCTTTTTTGAAAAGATAATGTCTTACAGGATAACTGTCCTCCAGAATAAGCTGCATTGCCTTACAGGTGTTAAGATTGATTATAACAGGGCTTTTAAGATTAACTGTACTGTCGGTGATATTTTCTCTTACGACCATCATAAGCCAATATTCAAGTTCACCTTCACCCAGGAACTTTTCAGCTTCTTTTTTAAATTCAGGACTGTAGTCATCGACAAGCATCGGATTTGCCATTATAAAACAAAGCTCCGATTCCTCAACGGACTGAAGCCACACATATTCGCTGTTGAATTCATCATCATAAAGTATAATAAAATCCGTGTACTCTTCAAATCCGTAAATTTTTTCATCAAAAGTAATTATATCATTTTCGCTGATTTCAACTTCACCGAAATCTCTTGTTTTAATTTTCATTTTAACCTCACCTTATAAATAAGGGCTGTTCAAATTAAAAATATATTTGAACAGCCCCATTGTTTTTATTACTTTTCTTTATAATTCGGGTCAGAACTTGGCGGAACGTATAAATGACCACCAATATATTCAATCTCAACCTCTGCAAACTGCTCAACCTCAAGCGAATAGCTGCTCGGAATAAATTCCATTTCCTGTGCTGCCTTTTTCCAGTCGGTTGTTGCTTCACTTCTCTGAACCGTATGCTTAACGGTTGCCGGTTCCCATGATATATCAATTTTCTCGCTTGGTATTGCAGCGATTGTAGACTGTACAGGAGCATTGCCCTCCATAAGCTTGTTACGCATAAGCTCTGCAACTGTAATTCCCTCTGAATGCGCTTCTGCCATCTGATTTCCAAGTGAAACATATTCAGAAGTCACACGATTTGCAGTCTGCTGTGTTTTGGCAGGCATCTCACGATGTACATCTGCAATCGTCTTCATTCCCATACTTCTGCGCATGTCACTTGAATCCATACGAAGCTTTATCGGTGTTGTCTCCGTATCAATTTTAAGTGGAGTTATCTTCAGATTCAAATCCCCTGAGTCCATCTGAGGAATTGTCAGTCTTGCATTTTCAGTTTTAATGTTATATTTGATTGGTATTGTTTTGATCTTAATAAGCTGCATACTAACACCTCCATTTTTTTATTTACTGTACATAATCCATAAGTGACTTAGGAAGTACCTTTGAACCATACTGCAATGTCAGAAGCCATGAATATTCCAGTGTTTTGTTGTTTACAAGTTCATCTGTTTCCTCAATATATTCAAGATCCGTCTGAATATTTGTAAGAACAAATTCTT
>JAFQBO010000305.1 GCA_017416665.1 Oscillospiraceae bacterium | reverse complement strand
TACCTCCTTAAAATCTGAAGTAGAGAAAAGGATTATTTGTTGAATCCACAAGCATTATACTGCTGATAATGAGCAGTATAAGATTTACAGCAATCTTTGCTGAAGATACTGTATATAATAATGTATCCTTTTTTTCGGCAAGTCTGTTTACAGTCTTTGAAATCGGGAAACAGCATAAAACGGCAATAACAAGTAAAAATATATTGTTGACTGCCGAAAGCTTTGTGAATTCATCGACTAAGCTGTTTGAATTCAGACCAAAAATGTTTTTGAAAAAATTGCCGAGTCCGTTCATGTCTTCAAAATAGAAAATACCAAACCCGATAATTATAACAATTTTGTTGTAAATATGACGTATTACAAGCGGAATTTTTTTCATTCTTTTCTTTCCGATAAGCATTTCAAAGAATATAAACAGCCCGAAATAAAGTCCCCAGATTATGTAGTTCCAGCTTGCACCGTGCCATAAGCCGGTACAGAACCATACAAGAAACAGTCCGCCGAATTTACGTCTTTTTCCGAAAATTGGGATATAGAGCAGGTAATCACGAAAGAACGTACTGAGGGAGATATGCCATCTCTGCCAGAATTCAGAAACGTCCTTGCATATAAACGGATAGTTGAAATTTTCATCAAAATGAAATCCGAATATTCTTCCGAGACCGATTGCCATGTCAGAATATCCTGAAAAATCAAAGTATATCTGCATTGCATATATTATTACGGCATACCATGTTCCGAGAATTGATAGTTCTGATATATTGCCAGTGAAAAATGAATCAACAATACTGCTGAGATTGTTTGCAAGTATTACTTTTTTTGCAAGTCCGACTGAAAATCTTGAAATTCCTTCAGAAAGATCGGTGAGTGTTGTTTGCCTGTTGCTGATTTCACTTTCAATGGTACTGTATCTGACAATAGGTCCTGCAACCAGCTGAGGGAATAATGAAACATACATAAGAAGTTTGGGATAGCTTTTCTGTACTTCGGTTTTTTCCCAGTAACAGTCAATTACATAGGATATAATCTGAAATGTGAAGAAACTGATGCCGATTGGTAACCGTACATCTGGTACGGGAATATCAAACGGCAGAATTAAATTCAGATTTTCTGCAATAAAACCACTGTATTTGAAAATACCAAGCATGAGCAGGTCAAAGACAACAGCTGTCGTGACAGCAACTTTTGCACCTTTTTCATCACGATGCTTTTCTATAAGCAGGGCAAGTGCGTAATTTATAAGACTGCTTATCATTAGCAGTAAGACGCATAAAGGTTCACCCCAGGCATAAAAAAATAGTGAAAAAACAATCAGAATGAAATTTCTGTATTGTATCTTTTTTGATACGGCATAGCACAGTACACATATTGGCAGAAACAGATACAGAAAAAATAAACTTGAAAAAACCATTTAATTCTCCATCTTTAAGTATTTGTATGTATTTCGTCATAATCCGACACCCATACCATACTATTATACATTATATTTTTAAACGTTGCAATAGAATAAACCAAATTCTATGTGTAAAATTTTCGTAGACAGTTAAATTTATATTTGTCTGAGATAAGCCTCCCCTGACAGGGGAGGTGCCACGAAGTGGCGGAGGGGTTTAAAAGCAAAAATTATTTTAACCCCTCTGTCAGCAAGCTGACATCTCCCCTTTCAGGGGAGACTGAAATTACACCGACAAATATAAATTTACCTTACAATAAACCATCGTGCATTAAATTGCATTTACGCATAATGTACGCCCGAAAATGTCCACCGGGGTCACCCGGTAAATATAAATTTAATTTTTCAAATTCTGTAGTGAATAAAACTCTTTTTTATGGAAAATAATAGTTATATCACAAAAAAGGAGCGATGTAAAATGAATTTAAAGGACAGTCAGACAAAACTTAATCTTATGCGTGCATTTGCGGGTGAAAGCCAGGCAAGAAACCGTTACACAATGTCGGCACAGACGGCATGTCAGAAAAATCTTCCTGTAATCGAAGCAGTTTTTAAATTTACGGCAGGCCAGGAACTTGAACATGCAAAAATTTTCTACAATTTCTTAAAGGAACTTACAGGTGAAAAAATTACGGTCGACGGTGATTATCCAATTGATCTGTATGACGATGTTTTAAAACTCCTTCAGACTGCACATAATAATGAAATGGAGGAATTTGAACCTGTTTACCCTGATTTTGCGACAGTTGCAAACAGTGAAGGCTTTACACAGATTGGTGCAAAATTCAAGGCAATAGCCGAAATCGAAAAAACACATGCACAGCGTTTTAAAATGTTTGCTGATCTGATGCAGCAGGAAAAACTTTTTGTTTCGGATGTTGAAGAAGAATGGGTATGCTTAAACTGTGGGTACGTCACAAAGAGTACAGAAGCGCCTAAGGTTTGTCC
>JAFQBO010000304.1 GCA_017416665.1 Oscillospiraceae bacterium | reverse complement strand
TATAATATTCTGTCGTTTTCCTTTAGTGTCACTCGGCATGTGGATGATAATCTGGAATGTTATTCTGCTTGTGGGACAAATCATAATCCTGCGTAAAAATTTCAGAATATACAATCTTCTTCAGATCCCACTTGCAATAGCATTCGGAATTTTTACGGATTTCGGCTTATGGTGTATCTCCTTTTTAAAGGTCGAAGCTTTTGCCACACAACTTGTTACCGTCTTTTCGGGCGTCATTATACGAAGCTTCGGAATTGCACTTTCTGTCTGTGCAGACATTATTTTAAATTCAAGTGAGGCTTTTGTCAAGGCTGTTTCCGATACATCAAAATACAAGTTCGGTCTGGTAAAAATCTTTTTTGATATTCTTTGCGTTACCATTTCTGTAATACTTTCAATTATTATGTTTGACGGTGAAATCATCGGAACAGGTATAGGAACACTTGTCGCATCCGTTTTCACGGGTATGTTCGTAAGCATATTTCTCAAAATAATTCATAATCCTGTAAACAGACTTGTGACCGATAACTAAGGAGCTGTTTTTACAGCTCCTTTAAATTTGTCAAAAAACTAAATTTATATTTGTCGGTGTCCCGACCTGACGTTTTCGGGTTTAATTTAAGAACCTGTCTTCACAAGAAATATATTTGGATTTTTGAATATAATTTTGTCAATAACAAGGCGAAAAATCGCAGGCGTACTTGACGTACGGCAAGATTTTTCAACAAAGTCAGTGACAAAATTTATCAAAAAGACAGCCGTATACGCTTGTGAAGACAGGTTCTAAGCGTTATTATAATTTAATGCACGATGGTTTATCATAAGATTAAATTTATATTACAATAAACCATAATATGTTTACACATATTGAATAAAACATTTATTCCTCAGTTATTGAAATATTGACACCATTAACTTCAACATTATCTTCTGCCTTAATCATGATATACTTCTGCCCATCAATAATTTTTGTTTTCACAAGGTCAAGACGTTCAGGATTCACTTTAATACTTATGTCAGCGGTTTTCATCTCAAACTTTTTCACATCAACAAGATTTTTAGGACTTATTCTTGTATCCTTACCAAAATTTTCTTCATAGCGTTTTTCAAAATCCTCAACTTTTTCAGCAGGTACACTACAATATTCAAGAACATTTTTAATGGTGTTTTTTGAAATTGTAAGAGGTGGTTCATCTTTGTGTGCCTTATGTTCTTCAACCATCTGTGAAATATGATTGTGTACCGTCTGCATCAGTTCATAATCACAGCTTTCGGAAACCGTTTCCTGGAATATAGCGTTGAACACCTCTTTTTGTGTATCGGCAGGCATAGGAATATCAGTGTTAAATATTTCCGCTGTAAAATCGTCATAGCTTTCCGACGATTTTTTTATGTAATAAAGTGCATTGTAAATATTAGCCTGACGATCGTCAAATGTCGGGAACATGAATCCCAGCTGTGGCGGACTTATAATCCAGTCTGTTTTGATGTTTTTAAACTGCTGTTCATTTACGGCGTAGCTCAGGGCAGGTTTTGTCTGTGTTACAGGGCAAATTGCACAAAGCAGATACTTGAATATATTGTCCGAGTCCTCAAGCTTGATTTCGTCTTTGGTATAAGCCGGAACATCATATTTGTCAAATGTTAAAAGTATCAGATATTTTCCGTCAAGGTCAAGATTCTGCACAATATGTGTATAAAACTCAGAAACAGCCTCATCATCCTTTATTTCACTGTCACGGAGTTTCATCAGCAGTCGGTGCTCGTCACTGTCAATAACCTGCTGATTTGAAAACTCAATGTCAATCAGATTTTTTCCCATCTGTCCCGAAAGAACCTTTTTGATAATCGCAAGGACTTCTGCTGCTTCGTCTTTTGGAACAGTTCCAAGAAACTGATTGAATTCCGATATTATCTCTCTGTTCTCATTTACATAACAGCCTCGTATGTTTGATATACTGCTTTTTTCAATATTAATTCTTCTGCGTATTTCCGCAACTTCTTTTTCCGTCATTTTAATCTCCTTTTTTATCCATTGTTAAAAAATCCTGTTAGTATAAAGTCGGACACCTCATTTCTGAAGTGTCCATGAATTTTAAAGCTTTTTCTTTTCTTCTTCAAGTGCCCTGATAAGATCATCAATCGACTTGATATTGTCCTGCTTTCTCGGTGCCGGCTTTGGTCTTGCAGCAGGCTGTGGAGGTGTATATGGTGCCGGTTGTGGTACCGGCTGAGGAACGGGTTCAGGCTGTTGTACAGGCTGCTGATAAACAGGTTCTGCCACAGGTTCAGGCTGTGGTGCAGTATACTCCTGCTTAAGAGGCTGGGTATACGACATACGCTCTGACTGAGCATCTGAAAATGTATAGGATTCTGTCTGTTCAGGACGGAATTCCACAAATTCCTGTTCCGGTTCATTAACTGTCTGTTCCTGATTATTGAGTGCCGCCTTGATAGCCGCCATTTTTTCACTTCGTTCAGATGTTGCCGCCTCAGGAGCAAGTGACGCCTTGCGTGAAACAGGTGCGGCAGGTTTTTCGTCAACAGCCGCTCTGAATTTCTCAACAGCATTTTCTGTCTGCATATTTCGTGCAGCAGGACTGTTATTTACATTCTTCTTTGCGGCAGGCTTCATTGCAAAGTTTTCCGCAATTGAAGATTTCTTCATTGCAAAGCTTGCGTCCGGCTTAGGTGCCATTGTCGGATCAAACAACGGATTCGCCTGCGGGTCACGCATTTCACTGTTGCTTACGATGCCGTTTGTTTCAGGGTAAACGATATTGTCTTCTTCTCTTTCTCTTCTGCGTACAGACAGAATTTTAAGCATAAGCATAACAAGAAGTATAAGACATGGTAAAATCATTCCTGCAAGAATACCAACCATACTCTTTAAAAATGTAATCACTGCACCAAGCTTTGTATTATGCATTGTACATTTTGCTATGACATTTTCCTTCGGTACATTCAGAACCTTGTCCTGTTCCTTGTCAGCCGCAACCTTGTAAACTGTATTGTTTTCATTGTGTACTACTTCCACAATTCGCATAATCGTTTCAATTCCGGCCTCTTCACTGAAAAGAATAACATTTCCGTCTGTCAGTACGGCAATCTCATCACTTTCAGCAATAACTGCCGCTCCGTTTGGAATACCTCCTTCGGTATTCATCGAATCATCATGCATGACATATATGTGCTTTCCGAAAATACTTCCTGAACGTACACTCGAACCAAAAATATAATTTACACCTACAGAAAATACTATAACAGCTATAAGAATAATTGACAAAACAACCTGAAATATTGTCAATCCGAATTTTTTACCGTTTTTCATTTTTTTTCCTCCAGTAACATACTAATAACATTATAACACATCCTTTCTGAAATTACAATTTAATTTTCAAAATTTTTCAAAAAAAATTAAATTTCATTTAAACACTTGACTTTTTCATATTTTATGGTAAAATATATAGTAGTGTTTTACAAATATGCTTGTGTAGCACAGCTGGTAGTGCAGCTCATTCGTAATGAGCAGGTCGCGTGTTCGAATCACGTCACAAGCTCCACCGAGTGACCTCGGAGGACAGATCGTTTCTCACTTTGTGGGGAACGATTTTTCTTTAGGCTCGACCATTTACCTTTCATCTATTTTATAGTTATAAGACACCGGGTGACCTCGGAGGACGCCCGTAGGAAGTGCCCTTGGGGTTCAAACCGCTTCTCACTTTGTTGGAAGCGGTTTTCTTTTTTTGGCTCGACCGTTTATTTTTCATCTATTCTATAGCCACAAGACAGCTTAGTGTTCCCGACCGGACAATATTGGGCATACTTTAAGCATAGTTATATTTTACTGCACGATAGGTTATCGTAAGGTAAATTTTTATTTATCGCACAAACATTTTTATTTTCCGTACCTATCATCTGTAGGGGCTGATGCCTACATCAGCCCGTAATTTTCGTATAATTTAT
>JAFQBO010000303.1 GCA_017416665.1 Oscillospiraceae bacterium | reverse complement strand
TGGTGATGTTTTCACAACAGATTACTATGTAAATTATGCAAAGCAGGTAGAAAACGCAGGTGCAGACTCAATCTGTATCAAGGATATGGCAGCACTTCTTACACCTTACGAAACAGAAAAACTCGTAAGAGCATTAAAGAAAGCTGTTAAAATTCCTGTACAGTTACATACTCACTACACATCAGGTCTTGCATCAATGTGTCTGCTTAAAGGTATTGAAGCAGGTGTTGATGTTATTGACACAGCTATGTCACCACTTGCACTCGGTACTTCACACGCACCAACTGAATCAATGGTTGCCGCACTTCAGGGTACTGAATATGATACAGGTCTCGATCTTGTACTTCTTACGGAAATCAGAGATTATTTCATGAAGCTCAGAAAGAAATATATCGACAGTGGTCTTCTTGATCCTAAGATGCTTGCAGTTGATGCAAACGCTCTTATTTATCAGGTTCCTGGCGGTATGCTTTCAAACCTTCTTTCACAGCTTAAACAGGCTGGTAAGGAAGATAAGCTTGATGAAGTTTTAAGAGAAGTTCCAAGAGTAAGAGAAGACGCAGGTTTCCCTCCGCTTGTTACACCATCATCACAGATTGTAGGTACACAGGCTGTATTCAATGTAATTACAGGTGAACGTTACAAGATGGTAACAAAGGAATTCAAGGGTATTGTAAGAGGAGAATATGGTAAAACTCCGGTTCCGATTGATCCTGCATTCAGAAAGAAGATTATCGGAAATGAAAAGCCGATTGACTGTCGTCCGGCAGATCTCCTTGAACCTGAACTTGATAAGCTCAGAAAGGAATGTGCTGAGTGGACAGAACAGGAAGAAGATGTTTTAAGCTATGCACAGTTCGGACAGGTTGCTGTTAAATTCTTTGAAAACCGTAGAAACAGTAAGTATGGTATTGACGGTGAGCATTCTGATGCACAAAAGCAGATTCATCCGGTTTAATAATTTTGCCTCTGATATTTTTCTATAGATTAACAGCAGAGGAACCAGTTTCTCTGCTGTTATCAACTTTTATTGTGTAAAAAATTATAATATATATGGAAGTCGGACTAAACGTTCGACTTTTCAATTAAAGGGAGTGTTTAAAATGCCAATAAAAATATCGCATGATTTACCAGCTTTTAATGAACTTCTTAACGAAAATATTTTTGTTATGTCCAAGGAAAGAGCGGAACATCAGGATATAAGACCTCTTAAAATTGTAATTCTGAATATCATGCCTAAAAAAATCGAAACAGAAACTCAGCTTATGCGTCTTTTAAGCAATACTCCTTTGCAGGTTGATATAGAACTTTTAAATCTTGAATCGCATGTTTCAAAAAACACTTCGATTGTTCATCTTGAAACATTTTATAAAACTTTTGATCAGATAAAGGATAAATTTTATGACGGAATGATTATTACTGGTGCTCCTGTAGAACATTTGGAATTTGAACAGGTTGATTACTGGGAAGAAATTTCACGTATCATGGAATGGACAAAATCACATGTATTCTCAACACTTCACATATGTTGGGGTGCTCAGGCTGCTTTGTATTATCATTTCGGAATTAAAAAAACGATTATGCCACAGAAAATTTTCGGGGTTTTTCCTCATAAGATAGAATTTGAAAATGCACAGCTTCTTAATGGATTTGATGATGTGTTTATGGCACCACATTCAAGACATACCACGATTGAACGTGAAAAAATTGAAAATGAACAAAGTCTTGTGATTCTTGCATCATCTGAAAAGGCAGGAGTAAATATTGTTGCAAATAAAAACGGTAGACAATATTTTCTTATGGGACATAGTGAATATGACAGGGATACACTTGCAAACGAATTCTTCCGTGACAAAAATCAGGGTCTTGAGATTGCAGTTCCATACAATTATTTTCCTGAAGATAATCCGGAGAAAACACCGGTTTTCAGCTGGAGATGTCATGCAAATCTTATGTTTTCAAATTGGCTGAATTATTGTATTTATCAGTCTACGCCGTATAATTTATCAGATCTTGAACATATGGAATGGGATATTGATACGACAATGTGATAAAATTAACAAATGTAGAAAGGATTGCCTATATGCAATCCTTTCTTGATTTATTCGTCATTATTTTTATCAGTTGTTTTTTTCTTGAAACCAGCAAGAGGCGAGGATTTCATGGCATTTTCTACGGCATCATCTGCCAGATGTGTATAAATCTGAGTTGTTGCAATACTTTCATGACCAAGAACATCTTTTAATGTTCTTATATCTACTTTGCCATGTTGATACATAAGTGTTGCCGCTGTGTGTCTGAGTTTGTGAACTGTTATTCCTTTACCATAAAGTCCGCACTGTCTTATTAACTGTTCTATAATCTGTTCAACACGTCTTCGGCTGATTCGTCCACCACGTTTACTTAAAAATAATGCTTTGGGATCTGTGACAGAATTTTCCCTTGATTCAATATAATCCTGTATAGACTGCATACAAGCATCATTCAGGTAAATTACACGTTCTTTGTTGCCTTTACCGAGTATACGTGCTTTTTTTTCGTCAAAATTTATATCAGTTATGTCCATACCAACAAGTTCACTTAAACGTATACCACAATTAAGAAAAAGTGTCACAATACAAAAATCCCTTGGTGAATTAATCGGACTTTC
>JAFQBO010000302.1 GCA_017416665.1 Oscillospiraceae bacterium | reverse complement strand
CGACCAAAGGCTCTGCCGAGTGCCAACGGCATGCAGAGCAGAAACCGCAAGCCTTTAAAAAGGCTTGACCGAAACTTTTAATTTTGAAAAAACATTTCTAAAGACGTTTTCCGTCTTTTTATGTATAAAACAGTGTTTCTTTGTTAAAATTCACCTACAAATCGTTTTGTTCAAAAGCTTTGATTGTACAAGTATACAAACTCAAAAAAAGTGCTTGACTTTTCTGACACACCGTGCTATAATATAAAAGCTGAATGACACGAAACAAACAAAACGTATGTGATTCGGTAAATGGAAATAAATCGAGGCGTAACTCAGTTTGGTAGAGTGCCTGGTTTGGGACCAGGATGCCGCAGGTTCAAGTCCTGTCGCCTCGACCATATATCTTAAATAAAAGGCATTTTAAAAAAGGTGCTGGTGTAGCTCAGTTGGTAGAGCAGCTGATTTGTAATCAGCAGGTCGGGGGTTCGAGTCCGTCCACCAGCTCCATTTATTTAAAATATCTGGGTATATTAATGGGAGAATTCCCGAGTGGCCAAAGGGGGCAGACTGTAAATCTGTTGCGTTTTGCTTCGATGGTTCAAATCCATCTTCTCCCACCAAATGTCCTGCATTTTATGCAGGACATTTTTTATGCAATAAAAAAATCGCCCTTTAAACAAAATATTTTGTAATGTGTCAAAAATTTTAGGATAATACGGCGTATAATCGGAGGAACTATGACAATAAAATCCGAAAACAACATCAGCAGGGACGATATAAAGGCTCTCATCAACTGTAACAGTGCCCGACTTAAATTCATGCTGATACTTCTGACAGTTACTTTTTTGGCTTTTCTTATTTTCTGTTTTATTATGGACAGCATGGAAAAGAATTTCAGTTATTGCTTTCTTGGAATTATATGGTGTGCTGTGGTTTATATTTATGCTTTTGTGCTTAAACCAAAATTCATGTACAAATCCTTTAATAAAAGATACACCGCAAATGCAGTTGTGAAATATGAATTCAATGATACTACCGCACTGCTTATTATTGAAAATGAAAAGGGCAGAACTGAAAAATATAAAAAATACTGCGATATGTTCAGAATCTATGAAACACCTGAGTATTACTTTTTCTATACAAAACGAAATGAAAGCTATATTATGAAAAAAAGTGGTATTACAGAGGGTTCTGCTCAGGAACTGTCAGCTATAATAGAAAAAGAAAATCCAAGGGCGTTCATCCGAAAGGCAAAATAAAATATGGTGAAATTTGAAATTAACTACGAAAAAAGTGATATGAAAGCTTTTTTCAATGAAACGGCAAAGAATTCGCTTATAAAAAATCTTGTGTGGATTTATTCGCTCATAGGTGCGGTTATATTCATTATTTTTGCGGCAGTGACATTTTTTGCAAAAGGTACATTTTCTTTTGCAAGACCGCTTCCATATATTTTTCTGGGAGTACTTGCAGTTATTGTTTTTCTTGCAATATCACGCACCGTGCGTAATACACCTGAAAAAATGTACAGCAAATTTTCTGAAAGCTATGATGGAAATACAGTAATCTGCCGTTTTGATGAAGACAGAGTTTACATTGAAAGCGAAAATGCAGATGACAGTAATAATGGTTTTATTAAGTATTCAGAACTCGAAAAGGTTGTAGAATCAGATAATTACTTTTATGTTTTCATAAATCAGTCAACAGCACAGATTGTCAGAAAATCAGCTGTTACCGAAGGTGATACAGATGATGTCAGAAACTTTCTGAAACCGTATCTTGCTGATAACTATGAGGATATAAGAAAGTACAGAAAATAAATGGAGGAATAAAAATGGTTAGAGAAGATTTGAGAAACGTTGCAATTATTGCCCACGTTGACCACGGTAAGACAACACTCGTTGATGAACTGCTCAAGCAGGGCGGTGCTTTCAGAGAAAATCAGATTGTTGCTGAAAGAGTTATGGACAATAACGACATTGAACGTGAAAGAGGTATTACAATTCTTGCAAAAAATACTTCTGTATGCTACAACGGTACAAAAATCAACATTATCGATACTCCGGGACACGCTGATTTCGGTGGCGAGGTTGAACGTGTACTCAGCATGGTAGACGGTGTTATTCTGCTTGTCGATGCGGCTGAAGGTGCTATGCCTCAGACAAGATTCGTTCTTTCAAAGGCACTTGAAATGAACCATAAGATTATTATTGTTGTAAATAAAATTGATAAGCCTGATGCACGTCTTGATGAAATCGGCGATGAAGTACTTGAACTTCTGCTGGATCTCGATGCAAGTGAAGAACAGCTTGAAAGTCCTGTTCTTTTCTGTTCGGGCAGAGCCGGTACAGCCTCACTCAGTCAGTATGAAACAGGCAAGGATTTAACTCCGCTTTTTGATACTATTATTGATTATATTGAACCTCCTAAGGTTGAGGAAGGTCCTTTCCGTATGCTTATTTCTTCTATCGACTATAACGAATATGTCGGCAGAATCGGTATCGGACGTATTCAGAGAGGTACTGCAAAGGTAAATCAGGGTGTTACTGTGTGCAACCACCAGAATCCTGACAAAACTATTAAGAATGCAAAGCTTGTTTCACTTCTTCAGATCGAAGGACTTCAGCGTGTTCCGACAGAAGAAGCAACAGCAGGTGATATTGTATGGATAAGCGGTATTGAAGGCATTACTATCGGTGATACTATTTGTGATCCGGAAAACGTTGAGGCTCTTCCGTTCACAAAAATCAGTGAACCGACTGTTGAAATGACATTTGCTGTAAACGATTCACCGTTTGCAGGCAGAGAAGGTAAATTTGTAACTTCACGTCAGCTCCGTGAAAGACTTTTCAAGGAAACACTCAGAGACGTTTCTCTCCGTGTTGAGGAAACTGAAAACACTGATGCTTTCAGAGTTGCAGGTCGTGGCGAAATGCATCTGTCAATTCTTATCGAAAATATGCGTCGTGAAGGCTATGAACTTTCAGTTTCAACTCCAAGAGTACTTTTCAAGCAGGATGCTAACGGAATGAAGCTTGAACCAATGGAAAGACTTGTTATTGATGTTCCTGAGGATTGTGTAGGTTCTGTAATGGAAAAGATGGGTACAAGAAAGGCTGAAATGCTTGAAATGCATCCACAGGGTTCAAGAATGAAGCTTGAATTTATTGTTCCGTCAAGAGGTCTTTTTGGTTACAAGAGTGAATTTTTAACAGATACAAAGGGCGAAGGTATCATGTCAAGCGTATTTGACAGCTATCAGCCGTTCAAGGGCGAGATTCCAAGAAGAAATTCAGGTTCACTTGTATCATTTGAAACAGGTGAGGCTGTAACATATGGTCTTTATAACGCTCAGGAAAGAGGACAGCTTTTCATTACAGCAGGTACTCCTGTATATGAAGGTATGATTGTAGGCTGTTCACCTAAGGTTGAAGACCTTGTTGTAAACGTATGTAAGAAAAAGCACCTAACAAATACCCGTGCAAGTGGTTCAGATGATGCTTTAAGACTTGTTCCTCCAAGAAGACTCAGTCTCGAAGACAGCCTTGAATTTTTAGCAGATGACGAGCTCCTTGAAGTTACACCGGAAAATATCCGTATCAGAAAGCAGATACTCAGCAACTCACTCAGAGCAAAGACAAGAGCAAAACAGTAAGAAGCTGTACCAATAGGCTGTAACACATATCTTTTCGGCAAATCCTATTCATACATCTTCTAAAATTATCCCCGACGTATTAAACGTCGGGGTTTTGATTTATGAGTCGGTTGCCTCAACAAGTCGTTCGGCAGGACGGAATAAAAGTGTAATACACCAGAGTGCGGAAATTGCAACCAGTATATATACAGCTCTGCTTAAAATGGCGTCTGTACCACCAAAAAGCCATGATACAAGGTCAAACTTAAAAATACCAACAAGACCCCAGTTAAGACCACCCACGATAAGCAGGCTGAGTGCTATTTTATCCAACATATTTTCCACCTCTTTTCTTACGAGCATTTTTATAAGCTTTTAAAAAACAATATTTGCGGCAGGTATATTATTTTGATACAAGCTTTTAAATAATGATCGTAAAAGTATTATTTTCTGTTATAAAAATATTATTCTCTCTTTTTTATGACAAAATTTATGAAAAATATAATTTGTTTTATCCTTACATTTAAGATATAATATTCCATAAGAACACTCACATTTTCATCTTTTTGTTATTTTAATATTTGTTTTTATTTTTAAAAAAACAAAAAAGACTTGAAATAAAACGGTTTAAATGTTATTATATAATAGACAAATAATTCATTAAATAAGGAGAAGCAAATATGAAATATGGTTACTTTGACCTTGCAAACAAGGAATATGTAGTTACAAAGCCTGATACACCTGCACCTTGGGTAAACTATCTCGGTTCACCTGAATACGGTGCAATTATATCAAATAACGCCGCTGGCTACAGCTTTGTAAAATCAGGTGCAAATGGCAGAATCTCACGTTTCAGATTCAATTCCATGATGGCACTTCCGGGAAGATACATCTATATCCGTGACAACGATTTAAATGATTACTGGTCAGCATCATGGCAGCCTGTCGGAAAACCAATGGACAAGTATAAAAGTGAATGCAGACATGGTACAGCGTATACGGTTATTTCTTCCGAATACGAAAAAATCTCTGCTGCTACAACATACTTTGTTCCAGATGGTGCAACTTATGAAGTGTGGAACTGTAAAATAAAAAATAACGATACAAAACCTCGTAAGCTTTCTGTTTTCGGTTTTGTTGAATTTACAAATGAAGACAACTATGAACAGGATCAGGTTAATTTACAGTATTCTCTGTTCATTACAAAGACAAAATTTGAAAACAACAGAATTATGCAGGTTATAAGCGAAAACGGCGGCGATGACAGACGTGACAGATTTTTCGGTCTCGCAGGTGCTGACGTTTCTGCTTCATGCGGTGATCTGAATAAGTTTATCGGTAATTACAGAACATACTCAAATCCTGTAATGGTTGAAAACGGCAGTCTTGATAATTCCATGAACTATAATTCAAATTCATGTGCCGCACTTCAGTCAGATATTACTTTACAGCCGGGTGAGGAGATTACACTTAACTATATCCTCGGTGCAAAGGATAGTAACACAGCAGAAGAAATCATCAATTCATATAACAATAATGACAAGGCTGAAAATGAAATTCAGGAGCTTAAAAACTACTGGCATTCAAGACTTGACAGATTTTCTGTTGATACTCCGAGTGAAGAATTCAACAACATGATTAATGTATGGAACGCATTCCAGTGCTTTATTACATTTATCTGGTCAAGAGCGGCTTCTCTTGTTTACTGCGGACTCCGTAACGGCTACGGCTACCGTGATACTGTACAGGATATTCAGGGTATCATTCATCTTGATCCGGATCTTGCACTTGAAAAGATTCGTTTTATGCTTTCTGCTCAGGTTGACAATGGCGGCGGACTTCCTCTCGTAAAGTTCAATCATAATGCAGGTCATGAAAATACTCCTGATGATCCGGACTATGTAAGAGAAACAGGTCACCCTTCATACCGTGCAGATGATGCTTTATGGCTGTTCCCGACTATTGTAAAATATATAGGTGAAAGCGGAAACGAGGCTTTCCTTGATGAAGTTATCGTTTATGCAAACGGCGGTGAAGATACTGTTTACAATCACCTTAAAAATGCAATCAGATTCTCTATGGAAAGACTTGGTGCAAATTCTATGCCTGCAGGTCTTCACGCAGACTGGAACGATTGTCTCAGACTTGGGGCAAAGGGTGAATCAACATTCGTTGCATTCCAGCTTTACTATGCTATGACAGTTATCAAGTCAATGGCTGAAAAGAAAAATGACAGCGAATACATTTCATATATTGAAAAAGTACAGGCAGAGCTTGGAAACACACTCGAAAAATGCTGGGATGATGACAGATTTATCAGAGGTATCAGAGAAGATGGTGTTATTGTCGGAGCAAAGAAAGATCCTGAGGCAAATATGTGGCTTAATCCACAGAGCTGGAGTGTAATAGCAGGTTTTGAAGCTGATACAAAGGGTAAAAAGGCTCTTGATACTGTCTATGAAAGACTTAATACACCATATGG
>JAFQBO010000301.1 GCA_017416665.1 Oscillospiraceae bacterium | reverse complement strand
CCCGAACCGAGTGCGGCAAGTCCAAGATTCTGCTGATATTCAAGTCCCATAGGGTCACTACCCGGTTCTATCAGTACCATGATACGCTTTTTATGGAGTGACTGAAGACCGTAGTTCCAGAGGAGATAAAGAGCAGGAGGAGTTGCAACAAGTGCGGCAATAATGTATTTGAAGGAAAGCCCCGCCGAAAACAGCATCATGACAAACATCATAAGGAAAACGATAGCTGTACCGTAGTCACCCTGAAGTGCTACAATGCCGACAGGTATTGCACCATGAATTATGATAAACAAAAGATGAACAGGATGGTTTATGTTGTCCTTGTCCTTGTTAAGATGGAAGGCAAAGCTCAGTATGAATGCAAGCTTTAAGACTTCGGCAGGCTGCATGGTGATAAAACCGAGGTCGAGCCAGGCTCTGTCGTCCGCACCGGCTACCTGAATACCGAGACCGGTAAACGTAAGCCCGACAAGTACCAGTGAAAACGGGACGTACAGAAACCACAGCTTTGAAATGTTGTGGTAGTCCATCGAGGCGATAATCAGTGCGATGAAGACACCGAGTACCATTGAAATTGACTGGATAATATAGTCTCGTGCCGCAACATCACCCGTTTCGGTTGCAACGAGTGAGTAGAGGAGTGCGATACCAAGTGCGGAGCAGACTGTTACCGCAACAAGTAACGGCTTGTCAAGACGCTGGTAATACTTTGAAATTTTATGTAAGAATGTATTCATTTGTTTTCCTTTCCTTTAGAACTTTTACCAATAGGCTATAGCACATATCTTTTCGGCAAATTTTAATAATAACTGCGTTGAAATTTCTTGCCTTACGCCCGAAGGAAGTGCCCTTGGGGTACGTCAAGTAAGCCTGCAAAATTTCGCCTTGTTCTGATTAAAATTATGCTCGAAAATCTATGCACTAATCCTATCGGTACAAGTTCTTATTTGTAGTTTCTTTTATTCTGCTGCATTCCAGTATTTTCTGTCAAGACTGCGGAACTGAATCGCAGTTGCGACGTGTTTTTTCTCTATAATGTCACAACCTTCAAGATCGGCAATAGTTCTTGCAACCTTTAAAATTCTGTCATAGGCTCTTGCGGAAAGACCAAGACGGTCAAAGGCGTTTCCGACAAATTTATCAGCGTCGTCACTCAGAACACAGTATTCTCTCAGCTTGTCGGGAGTAATGTTGGCGTTACAGTTTATGCCTGTATTTTTAAAACGTTCGTTCTGAATGTCTCTTGCGACTGTAACACGCTTTCTGATGCTTTCGGACGGTTCTTCCTTTACATCTGACGACAAATCCTGATATTCGACAGGAGCGGCTTCGATGTGCAGATCAAATCTGTCGAGAAGCGGTCCTGAGATTTTTGAAAGATATGCTGAAACCTGTTTTTGCGTACAGCGGCATTTTCCGCTTGGATGACCGTAATAACCGCACGGACACGGATTCATTGCCGCAATGAGCATAATTGAAGACGGATAGGAAACTGTTCCTGATGCTCTTGAAATAGTAACTTTTCCATCCTCCAGGGGCTGACGAAGTATTTCAAGAGTTTTTCTGTCAAATTCCGCAAGTTCGTCAAGAAACAGCAGACCGTTATGTGCAAGTGAAATTTCACCGGGATGAGGTATTGAACCACCTCCTGCAAGTCCTGCCGAAGAAATGGTGTGATGAGGAGTTCTGAACGGACGCACTGTAACAAGTGGTGATTCGGGGTCAAGCATACCCGAAATCGAGTGTATCTTTGTTGTTTCAATTGATTCTTCAAACGTCATGTCAGGCAGAATTGATGGCATTCTTTTTGCCAGCATGCTTTTACCGCTTCCCGGTGTTCCGATAAGCAGTGCATTATGACCGCCTGCCGCCGCTATTTCAAGTGCGGATTTTGCCATTTTCTGTCCTTTTACATCAGAAAAATCAAGAGTCATGCGTTTCTTTTCAGACGGTGGAATAAAACGTTCCTGAGGCTGTATTTCTATTCTGCCCGAAAAATGTTCAAGTATGTCATTTACTGATTCAGTGCCGTAAATCTCTATGCCGTCAACTACTGATGCTTCAAATGCATTTTCTTTCGGTACAAACACACCTTTAAAACCTGATTCTTTTGCAAGCAATACCATAGGAAGAACGCCTTCAACCGAACGCAGTTGTCCGTTTAAGGAAAGTTCACCTATAAAACAGTAATCATCAAGAGGTTTTTTGATGTATTCCGTTGCTTTTAAAATGGCAACGAGTATCGCAATATCGTGTACGGAACCGCTTTTGCGTGTTCCTGCCGGAGCCAGATTCACCATCACTCTTGCAACGGGAAATTCTATGTTACAACTTCTCAGTGATGCCTTTATTCGTTCACGACTTTCCTTTACGACGAGATCGGGAAGTCCGACAATTTCAAAAACAGGTATTCCACGGCTTATTTCTATTTCAACATCAACATTGAATGAGTTAAGACCAAAAAGTCCCAGACTGTTTATTTTTGCAAACATATGCTGTTATCTCCGTTTCTTTGTCGTTTTTTGCTGACTTACTTATTATATCACGCATATGCTGAAAAGTAAAGAAATATAAAAATATTCTTTCAGAATTTATTTTTCTGTTCTTTTTTGAAAAAAAGAACCAAAAAACTTTTAATTACGCTCATACTTTAACTGAATTTGTAACTTTAAGCACGAAAAGATAACAATAGTCAGTTGGTTTGAAAAACTAAAAAGAAGAGAGAAAAGGAGCATTAAAGCTCCTTTCAGCTTGTCGAAAAAGTCTGCATTTACAAAACTAAAAGTTTCGGTCAAGCCTTTTCAAAGGCT
>JAFQBO010000300.1 GCA_017416665.1 Oscillospiraceae bacterium | reverse complement strand
TGACATGAACGGTTCAGCAAGCATGGCTGATATTGCAAAGCTTGCAAAGTACGTATCAAATGCAGAGCTTTTTCCTATCACAGACCCGACAGCACTTGCAAATGCAGACGTAACGCAGGACGGCGTTATCGACCAGCTTGATACAAATATGCTGATCGAAATTGCTCTCGGTACGTATGAAAGTGCAGTTTAAAAACATCTTTTTCAAAATTTCCTATACTCAATATCAGAGAAACAGCACCGCTTCAGTAGCGATTGCTAAGAATCTAGCGGTTAAATAATGTGTAAGACACGAATGTAATGCAGGTGGGAGTTATTTCCTGCCTGCGTTATAAAAACAAATGGAAAGTCCATATAAAAATAGGCAGCTAAGACTTTTCAGAAAGGAAGATGTCAAATGAGAAAATTAAAAAAGCTTTTGAGCATTGCAATGTCTGTGGGTATGATTGCTGCTTCAGCCGTTGCAACAATGCCGGCAAACACAGTTTCTGCAACATATGATAATTGTGATGTTAACAGAGATGGAACAGTCGGTGTTGCAGATTTAACAATTTTAAACAAACAATTAAGTGGAATTTATTCAGTGACAAATTATAATCAGCTTGATGTAAACAGAAGTCTTACTGTTGATGCATCTGATGCTGAATGTCTTGAAGCAAGTCTTTTGATTGAAACATATGAAGCCTGCTATTGGTCAAGAGCAAATGCAAATGATAATAATGGTGCTACAAATCCTGAAGTTGAGTTTCCGACAGTTTCGGAATTTACTCCAAACAGTGCTGCAACAAGTACGGCAAGTCGAGAGTATATGGTCTATTCCTATTTGGATCATGAAGATTACGGTACATATAATTTGACACCATCTGTTGTAGAAATTAATTCGGGTACAACTTCAAGAACTGTTTTTGGCAATGATGACAGATATGTTGCTGATGGTAATGAAAACAGTGGCATAGTAAGACTGAGCACCGGTGGAACAGGATTTGTTGTAGGTGATCATCAGATCGCAACTGCCGCACATTGTGTGTATGATACTAATAGTTTTGAATGGGTAAGTGATATAACTATCGAAACATATGACAACAATGGTAATATACTTTCAAATTCAACATTAACTCCTGTTGAAGCACATATACCCAGGGAATATTATAGAACTTCTTTATTAGAAACCGGTACTCATCCGGAATATGATTATGCATTAATAACTGTTGCAGAAGATTTATCCGATCGTGTACATTTTTCACTTGGAACTTCATATAATGTTGACAGTTCATTATCTTCAAATGTACCTGTATATGTAACAGGTTGTCCTGGTGATGTTCATGGCACATCAAATAGTAATAATACACTTTACTCTGCTGAAGGTAATGTTATAAGATATAATGTTAACACAGATGAATTGCCTTTTGATTACGAGGATTCGCTTTTAACATATAATGTAGATATGAGTCCTGGAGATAGTGGCGGACCGGTATATACAATTACTAAAAATGTCATTAATGATATAACTTACTATACATATACAGTGTTGGCTATAAATGCTTATGAAGCCGGATCACATAACTTTGGTGCTGTGATAACAAACTATCATAATCAGTTTTACAATAACAATCCTTATATGGATTACACACTGCCTACAGAATAAGAAAGGGTGAACTATATGAAAAAAACTACAAAAAAGATGTTTGCGGTTTTATCCGCAATGGCAATAATGGCTACCGGAGCGATAAGCACAAATGTAAGTGCCCTTGATATTAGTGCAAATCCGGATTACGTAGAATATATAAAAACACTTGAAATATCCGAAGAAGAAGACTGGCTTATGGAAATCGATTATACAATTACTGAGTATTTTATGTCGGATTATACCCCTATACATGTATATGAATCAGATCGTTCTTTATTTTTTGAATATGGCAAGGATAACATTCGTAGTTTTAAAAAAGGGCTTTTGTTGGGAATGAGCATGGAAGTTCCTGATGAAAATGTATCGATAACTAGTGAGGAACTTAATGAATTTCTTCAGACTGAAGGTATTGATGCTACTGTCTCAGCATTGAAGCTAACCGATTTAAATGGTAGTTATGTATTGGGCGGAAATATTAATACATCTTCTGACATGTCCAACAAAATAAAAGCTTATCGTGCATTATGTACAGAATATGGTTTTGAACCAAGCTTGGTATTTGAAGCGAATGGTTCTGTCAGCTTTGAATTTACTGATGATGAAGAACAGACCGCAACCGAACCAACAACTGCTGTAACTTTCGGCACACCGACAATTGCAGGCGATATTGACATGAACGGTTCAGCAAGCATGGCTGATATTGCAAAGCTTG
>JAFQBO010000299.1 GCA_017416665.1 Oscillospiraceae bacterium | reverse complement strand
CAACGAGGGGACGCTTTACAAGAGAAAGCGGCCCCTTACTATGTTCCCACCTTATTTATGTCTGCCGACACTCTGTCGGCACAAAATTTAAACCTTATATTGATGACAAAACAAACAGGAGGACATTAAATGATTTCAGTTTCAGACGTAAGCATGCAGTTCGGCGGCTCTACGCTTTTTAAGGATGTTAATTTAAAATTTACAGGTGGTAACTGTTACGGTATTATCGGTGCAAACGGAGCAGGAAAGTCAACTTTTCTGCGTATTTTATGCGGTGATCTTGAACCGACAAAGGGTGAAGTTGCTATTCAGAAGGGTGCAAGACTTTCTGTACTCAAACAGGATCACTTCGCTTTTGAAGAATTTACCGTACTTGATACGGTTATTATGGGTAACGCACGTCTTTATGAAATAATGAAACAGAAGGACGAGCTTTATGCAAAGGAGGATTTTTCTGAAGAAGATGGCGTTTTAGCATCAGAGCTTGAGGCGGAATTTGCCGAGCTTAACGGCTGGGAGGCTGAATCTGACGCATCAAAGCTTATTCAGGGTCTCGGTCTTTCTGAGGATATTCTTTATTCACTTATGTCGACACTTTCCGGTAATGAAAAGGTTAAGGTGTTACTTGCTCAGGCACTTTTCGGTAATCCTGACATTATTCTCCTCGACGAACCGACAAACCATCTCGACATTGATGCCATTGCATGGCTTGAAGAATTTCTTGCAGAGTATTTCGGTACTGTTCTTGTCGTATCACATGACAGACACTTTTTAAATAATGTATGTACACATATAGTTGATATTGACTACACAAAGATTAAAATGTATGTCGGAAACTATGAGTTCTGGTATGAGTCAAGTCAGCTTATTCAACGTATGATTAAACAGCAGAACAAGAAAACTGAAGAAAAAATCAAGGAACTCAAATCGTTTATTGAACGATTCTCAGCTAACAAGTCAAAGTCAAAGCAGGCTACTTCAAGAAGAAAGCTTCTCGATAATCTTACAGTAGAAGAAATGCCGGCATCAAGTAGAAAATATCCGTTTATCGGTTTTTCTCCTGAAAGAGAACTCGGTAAGGAAATACTTTCTGTAAATGGTATTTCAAAGACAGTTGACGGCGAAAAGCTTTTAAACAATGTAAGCTTTACTCTTGGACGTACTGACAAGGTTGCTTTTATCAGTGAAAGCGAACAGGCTATTACAATGCTTTTCAAAATCCTTATGGAAGAACAACAGCCTGATGAGGGTTCTTTCAAATGGGGCGTTTCTACTTCAACATCATATTTCCCTGTAGACAACAACAGCTTTTTTGATGGCTGTGAAATGTCAATCATCGACTGGATGAGACAGTATTCATCAGATGAAACAGACACATATCTCCGTGGATTTTTAGGACGTATGCTCTTCTCGGGTGATGACGTTTTCAAAAAGGTTGATGTTTTATCAGGTGGCGAAAAGGTAAGATGTATGTTCTCAAGAATGATGCTTTTCGGTTCAAACGTACTTGTTCTCGATCAGCCGACAAACCATCTTGACCTTGAAAGTATTACTGCTGTAAACAATGGTCTTGAAAGCTTTAAGGGTGTTATTCTCTTTGCATCACACGACCATGAAATCATGCAGACGGTTGCAAACAGAATTATTGAAATTACTCCTGAAGGTTGTATTGACAGACAGGGAACATACGAGGAATTCCTTGAATTCAAGAAAAATATGAAAAACGGAGGTCAGTAATGAGAGAACATCTCGGAAGTCGTCTCGGTTTTATTCTGTTGAGTGCCGGCTGTGCCATTGGTATCGGAAATGTATGGAAGTTTCCTTATACAGTCGGACAAAACGGCGGGGCTTTGTTCGTTCTGATTTATCTGTTCTTTCTTGTTGTTATGGGTGTACCTGTACTTGCAATGGAATTTTCTGTTGGTCGTGCAAGTCAGAGAAGTGCCGCAAAAATGTATCAGCAACTTGAACCAAAAGGTACAAAATGGCATTATCACGGAAAAGTATGTATAGCAGGAAATTATCTGCTTATGATGTTCTATACAACGGTTGCCGGATGGATGATGTATTACTTTTTTGCGACGGCAAAAGGTGATATTGCAGGAAAAGATCCGACTGCTATAGGACAGTATTTTGAAAAAGTTCAGCAGAGTCCGATTATAACTGTAGTCTGTATGGCGATTGCTGTTATAATAGGTTTCGGTGTCTGTTCTTTCGGACTTAAAAACGGTCTTGAGAGAATTACAAAAGTTATGATGATTGCTCTTGTGGTTATTATGGTGGTACTTGCAGTAAACAGTATATTCCTTGATGGCAGTGAGGAAGGCATTAAATTTTATCTTATGCCGAATGTGGAAAATATCAAAAAAGTCGGCATAGCAAATGTAGTTGTTGCGGCTATGAATCAGGCGTTTTTTACACTCAGTCTCGGTATAGGCGGTATGGCGATTTTTGGAAGCTATATCGACAAAAAACGTTCACTTCTGGGTGAAGCATTAAATGTTGGTCTGCTTGATACGTTTGTTGCACTTACTTCGGGACTTATTATTTTTCCTGCGTGTTTTGCATATGGCGTTGATGTAAACAGTGGCCCGAGTCTTATTTTTATTACACTTCCGAATATCTTCAACAATATTCCGCTGGGAAGACTGTGGGGAAGTCTGTTCTTTGTATTTATGTCATTTGCGGCACTTTCAACTGTTCTTACCGTATTTGAAGGAATTCTTTCGGCTACTATGGAACTGTTCGGCTGGAACAGAAAAAAAGCCTGCATTATAAATGGTATTGCAATGCTTTTACTGTCATTGCCATGTGCTCTGGGATTTAATCTGCTCAGTGATGTTACACCGTTTGACGGTAATTCCACAATTATGGATCTTGAAGATTTTATTGTAAGTAATATTCTGCTTCCGCTTGGTTCGCTTGTGTTTGTCTTTTTCTGTACAAGGAAAATCGGCTGGGGCTGGGATAACTTCGTTAAAGAGGCAAATGAAGGTAAAGGTCTTAAAGTGAAAAAATTCATGAAGGGTTATATGACCTGGGTTATTCCTCTTATGATTCTTATTGTTTTCATTATAGGAATTGTGAATTTTGTTAATAATTTATAATAAACTCACCCCGATGTGTTAAGCGTCGGGGTTTAATTTTTGAAAAAATAGATTTGTATTTACATTCCTTTTATTCTTAACTTTCTTTGCTTGCATAAAGAAAGTTACAAAGCTCTGCATGACTGTTTTTATTCATTTCTGCTTCGCTATCGCTTGCATAAATGATAAAACAGTTCAATCAAAAAAGAAAAAAATTGGAGTATATTTATTACTTGACTTTCTACAACAGTTTTGAGCTATGTGCCGCCAACTCATATCTTCGGCTGGAAGCCCAAATTTAAAGGTGTAATATTTTTCTATCTGCTAGAGAAAAGACTGCCCTCTTATAAAATATGGGAGCATGGTGTTATAAGTTTGCTATCAATTATGATTTTACTTTTGTTTATGAATAAGAATAAAATTTTTTTCATATAAATTAAACTGTAAAAAAATAAATTGAACGGAGAAATTTATATGAATAATTCCGATTTTAAGCAGACATCAGAAAAATATAAAAAGGAAATGATGAAACTGTATGGCAACGGCATGTCACCCAAGCAGAATATTCCTCCACAGCCTGTTCTGCAACCAACTGTAGAATTGCCGCAAGAACCTGTGCAGGTACAGCTGCCACAGGAATCTCCACATGTAAAACAGATGTCACCACCGCCACCACAGGAAGTATTCTCTGAACCTCCGCAGACAACACCGCCTGATTTCAATATTGAGGACAGATTTCCTCCGCCTGTACTGCCGGACTTTATAACAGGAGAAGAAAACAATTATAATTCATACGGATATTTGAAAGTAAGCGTTAAAACAGGCAATGGCGGACTTCCGCTTGCAGAAAGTCTTGTTACTGTATCTGAAATAAGGGATGGTAAGGAAAATATTATAAAGCTTATGTCGACCGATTCAAGCGGTAATACGGAAATACTGCGTCTTCCTGCTCCGTCACAGTCAATCGGAAAAACGCCTCAGGATTATGACAAATTTGCAAAATATAACGTTTCAGCGTATTCAAAAGGGTATTTTCGTGAAATAAGTGTTGATGTTCCGATTTTTGCAGGTATCACTTCAATACAGAATTTTTCTCTTATTCCGGAACCGTTTGACTATAACTCCGGCGAAAGAACTATTGTTGACAGAAATCCCGAACCGGTTATATAGGAGGTGTTAATATGACAGGTCAGCCGTTTATTCCCGAAACAATTACCGTTCATCTTGGTGCACCTGATGAGGATGCCGAAAATGTTACAGTCAGTTTTCCGGAGTATGTAAAAAATGTGGCAAGCAGTGAAATTTTTCCGACTTGGCCGGAAAACTCCCTTCGTGCCAATATTTATGCGATAACTACTTTTGCACTAAACAGAATTTATACAGAATGGTACAGACTTAAAGGTTATAATTTTGACATAACTTCCGTTACACAGTACGATCAGAAGTTTATAAAAAACCGTGAGATTTTTGAAAATATAAGTCAGCTTACCGATGAGCTTTTTAACGACTATGTAAGACGACAGGGAAGTGTGGAACCTCTTTTCACACAGTTCTGCAATGGCACAACCGTAACCTGTGACGGACTTTCACAATGGGGTACAGTAGGTCTTGCCGAAGATGGTCTGACGCCATATGAAATACTACAGTATTACTATGGTGATAATATTGATATTGTAAAAAACGCAATGGTCATGACAAATACGCCGTCTTATCCCGGAGTTGAACTTCGTCTGGGAACATTCGGAAACGATGTGCGTACTATACAGGTTCAGCTTAACCGTATCTCAAGAAATTATCCTGCAATTCCGAAAATAAGTGCTGTTGACGGAACATTCGGAGTACAGACCGAAAATGCTGTAAGAAAATTTCAGGAGGTTTTTAACCTTCCTCAGACAGGTGTTGTAAATCAGGCAACATGGTATAAAATAGCATATATTTATACAAGCGTTAAACGTCTTGCAGAACTTAATTCGGAAGGTCTTAATCTTTCAGAGGTTGAAAAGCAGTTTGAAGAAAATCTTGTACCGGGAATGCAGAATCAGCAGGTCAGAAATTTACAGTATTTCCTTGCGGTAATAGGTGCGTATTATGAATCTGTAACACCTGTTGAAATAACAGGATATTATGGTACGGAAACAGAAAATTCCGTACGCTCATTTCAAAAGGTGTACGGACTTCCTGAAACGGGTATTGTAAACAGAAGTGTGTGGCTTGATATATACAGGGCATATCTCGGGATTGTTGAATCTGTACCGATTGATGATGAAGATGATGTTATTCTGTTTCAGGGAAGAGTGCTTAAAGAGGGCATGAACGGTGAGGATGTCCGACGTCTTCAGGAATATCTTACTTATATAAATAAGTCATATCCCAATATTCCTGCTGTCAATAATACGGGCTATTTCGGACCTCTTACACGTTCGTCGGTACTTGCATTTCAGAGACAGTTCAATCTCACACAGAATGGTGTTGTCGGTGCAGCAACATGGAATGCAATAGCAGGTCTTTACTCGGATCTGAAATATGGTTTTGACAAACAGCCTTATCAGAATCCGGGATATATAATAAAGGAGGCTTAATATGGCATTTACCGATCAGCATAAACGTGAACACATAAAGGAACTTCAGAACCATCTGTATGTTATATCACAGAATGATGAAAGAATACCATCGGTTCTGTCAGACGGTGTTTACGGAAAGGATACACAGGGGGCGGTAACGGCGTTTCAGAATTCAAGAGGTCTTGATGTTACAGGCGAAGCCGATCCTATAACATGGAGTATGATAGCATATGAGGCAGGTGTCCATAATTCAGTTCCTGTACGGCTTGATATATTTCCCGAAGATTTCATTCTGACACCTGAGAGTACGGGTTATCTTGTTTATGTAATACAGGTTCTTATGAATATTTTAAGCCGTGAATATGAAAATTTTCCGGAAGTGGCAATAGACGGCATTTACTCTCCGCAGATGCATGAGGCTGTTATAAGGCTTAAGGAAATAAGCGGAACAGAACCTGATACATATGGAATCGGCATTGATACCTGGAATATGCTTGCTAAAAAAGCCAATTCAAAAGATTTTTCAGAGTGATTTTTTAATTAATGCGGTCATCTATGGACATTTCAGAAAAAAAATGCTATAATAATTTCTGTAAAGTACTGATTTTAAAAGAAATGAGGAATCATAAAATGAATAGTACAAAAATTTCAGAATTTAATGGTACACCTGTTGTTGAAATGTACGCCGGCGGTTACACAGCATTGGTAGCCTACGAGCTTGGTTCAAACGTTATAAGACTTCATGATGATAAAAACAAGGTTGAGTTTTTCAGATTCAAAGCCGATAATCATTCGGATGTTATAAAGCAGTCAGCAGAAGTATGGGGACTTCCTTCATTGTATCTTCCTAATCGTTTTGCAGATGGCGTTCTTAAAACATCAGATGCTGTATATCAGCTGCCTGTAAACGAAAAAGCTCCGTACAACAATCATATTCACGGTTTTTTACAGAAAAGAGCACACACACTTGTTGAACATTATGCCGACGATAACTGTGCAGTTGTAAAAACAAAATACAGATACGATGAAAACGATGAATTTTTTGAATATTTCCCTGTAAGATTTTTAGCAGAATTCACTTTTACACTTTCTGAATGCGGACTTGAACATAAAGTTAAGTTCACAAACCTTTCAGATAAGATGATGCCTATGTCATTTGCTACACATACTACTATTAATTCTCCGTTTGTTGAAGGCGGTAAGGAAGAAAATATCCGTCTTTTTGTACCTGTACAGAAAAGATGTCTGCTCAACAGCCGTTGTCTGCCTGATGGCGAACCTGTAGCGCTTGATGGTACTGATTTTGAATATATCGAAAACGGCAGACAGCCTGTACTTCAGAACGTTGATAACGAAATGTATGTAACAGGCTCTCAGAAGCTTGGCGAGCAGGATTTCCACGGCGTTATTGCTGAAGATACGGAAAGTGGAATTAAAATCGCATATGAAGTATCTGATGAATACAAGTTCTGGATTATCTGGAACGATAAAGGCTTTAACGGCTATTTCTGTCCTGAACCGATGACAGCAATGATCGATGCTCCTAACCTTGATATGCCTGATGCTGTGACAGGTTATACAGAAGTAAAGCCTCAGCAGTCATATGAAGTATATCAGAGATTCTTTACTGTTAAATAATTATTTTCAAATCCTCCGGTGTAAAAGCCGGAGGGCTTGGTTTATTAAAAAACAAATTGAAATTTTGTGCCGATTAAATCGGCAGGCAAATATAAGTACGACCAAAGTAAGGGGACGCTTTTTCTTGCAAAGCGTCCCCTCTTGAAAAACAGCCCACGGGGCTGTTTTGTCAATTCACCCCTCGTAAATGCGCCTTCGATAGGAGTATTTCGCACTCTGCGGAGTGCGACCAAAGGCTCTGCCGAGT
>JAFQBO010000298.1 GCA_017416665.1 Oscillospiraceae bacterium | reverse complement strand
TCAAAATCCCAGTTTGTAAATGCCGACTGTGATTTCATCTGTGCAACTGATAAACCTGCACATTTTCCTGCTATGCTTTCCTGTCCTTCACATGTTCCATTAAGGTAGTAGCAATTAGAAATATAACTACTATTATAATTATAATTAATTGCACCTGCACTTATTATTTCATCAGATGAATAGTTTATACTTCCAGTATTATAACAATTATATATACTACCATAATTATATCCTGCAATTCCACCAACATGCGTACTATAGTCAGAATTATTTTGTGCATTTATATTTGAAGCATTATAACAATCATATGTTTTACTAGAGTCCTGATACCCCACGATTCCACCAACATATGAAGTATATTCATTATTTATAGCAACATTTATTTCACCATCGGTAAATGAATTATAAATATAAACATTATTATTGTACGTATATCCTGCTATAACACCAACATATTCAACCTCTCCAATAATGTCTATATCACAGTCAATTACCCCAAGGTTTTTTATTGTAGCAGATGTTATATAGCCAAATAATCCTACATATTCATACTGCACATCTCCATGAATATTCATACCAATAATTTTATGTCCATTACCATCAAAAATACCTTCAAATGCATTATCATATGATGAGCCAATCGGCTCCCAGCCTGTTCCGTTCATATCCCAGTCACCGCCCGGAGCTGTAAGCTCTGTCATATCAATGTCATTCATGAGAATATAATTTCCACTTAAATTGTTACGGACTTCATTCAAATCCTCAAAAGTATAAATCGGTGTATAGCCTTCGGGAATTACATCTTCGGCTGATACGGAAACAGTTTCTGTTATGTAACTGTCCGTAATTGCACCGACTGTAAGTATGCAGGCTGTAAGCAAACCTGTTGTGATAATTGCTGTTAATTTTTTAAGATTCAATTTCATGTTTTTTACTCCTTATCTGTTAATTTAATGATACTATACTTTTATTAAAATATAGCTCTGTAAAAGCCTTTCTGTTTACTTATTATCTGAATAAAATCATTTTTAATACAGCAACGGGAATAAGTACAAATCCAAATAACAATCCAAAAATAAGTCTTGTGAGGAATAAATCAGTTGCTTTTCCTATTCGGATTTTATTGGCATAAATTGTTTTGCCACATGCCCAGTAACCTAAGGCACCATAAATAAAAATAATAATGATCATAATAAAACTCCTTTTATAATTAAGTTTTTGAATATTTATATTTTACCACTCGTTTTGCGTATTGTCAATATTTTTGTACTCTTTTCGAATATTTTCACTATACAGAAATAATGTTTTTGTGTAAAATCACCAATCGAAAGTTTTAATAAATACCACACATAAAGTGTGGCACTTATCTATTTTCGCACAGATGAGCCAAGAAGCTTCTGATTATACTCAAAAAGAGCAGCGTTAATATCGTCAATATCATAATGCTTTGTTTCGATATAATACTTCACTATGATATCCGAAAGAATATTTGGCGAAAAGGCATAACCGGCTTCCATGAGAAACTGTTCTGTTTCAGACAAATCAAGCTTCATAGCAACAGCAAATGCAAGTACAGTTGATTTTCCGGGATGATAGCTTTTGTCATTGATTATTTTTGAAAACAGCTTGGCATCAACATTGGCTCTCTTATACACTTCCGTATTTTTCATTTTCTTCTTTTCTATCATATCTGAAAGTGTTTCTGAAAATGAACGAACTGAACTTATATCTATTAACTGTTCAAGATAATTTCTTGGTGCAATTATATAGGAAACTCTGTACTTCTCTTTTGAACTTTCCAATTTGTAAGCATTCTTATATTTATTGTCCTCTACAGAAATTTTGGTATAAGTATTAATTAAACCACTCAGTTCCTTTGCTTCATACAGTATGTACTTTTCAAGATTTTCCTTACTGAAATACAAAAGTTCTTTTTTGTCAATTTTCTTGGTTTTACCATCAGAAATGTATATTGGATCAATATCTGTAGATCCACATATATCACAAATCCCGGATTCATTGTTCCTGGTTGAGGATTCAATGCCGTTTACAGTAACATTGTGAAAACACACATATTGCTTATGTTTCTTTTTCGCCTCAACAGCACTTCTGTATCTGCTTAAAAAAATATTTATTTTCTGCTCATGTTTAAACTTTTCTTCATTAAGCTTTTTTCTTTTTTTTCGGGATAATTTTTTCATAAATATCGCCTCCATTTTATGATACTAAAATTATTTTATCATAATATCTGTAAATTGTCTACTACTCATTTTGCGAAGCATTATGTTTGCGTCTTGCGTTTTGAAAATTTACATTTTTTTGCTATTCTTTTATTGTATAATATATCCAAAAGGAGGTATTTCAGATATGAAATTCGGAGACCGACTAAGACTTATACTTGATGAAAAAGAAATAAAGCAAAAAGAATTTGCACAAATGCTTAACATCGCACCAACTACTCTCAACGGATATATAAATAACAATCGTGAGCCTAACATTGAGCTTATTGTCCAGATAGCAAACAAGCTTAATGTTTCTCTTGATGTTCTTTTAGGCAATTCAAATGAATGTTCTGCCCTGTCAGAACAGGAATTTCAACTGCTTACAAAGTACAGAAAGCTTAATGAGTCAGGACGTAATTTTGTATATGAATTCATTTGTACTGTGGACAAAATGAAATCCGACAAGAAATTATAATTTCTTTCTTTTATTATACAATATTACCTGTAATAAAAGTTCGCTTTTTTGGCGAACTTTCAGCGTGTTGAAAAAACTAAAAATAAACAGAAAAATAAATTTTTGTAGGGGTC
>JAFQBO010000297.1 GCA_017416665.1 Oscillospiraceae bacterium | reverse complement strand
TGCAGGTCTTCTGTCGCTTGGTAATTTTCTCTATGATGATGGTCTTTATGAGGTTACTCTTATCAAAACACCGTCGAATGTACTGGATTTGCAGAGAATTGTTCACTCACTTCTTAATCTTGATGTGGATATTGATACAAAGTATATAAAAACTTTCCGTACGTCGAAGATTAAATTTGAATGTGATGATGAGATTAACTGGACTGTTGACGGTGAGTATGGCGGAACATGCAAAACGGCAGAAATTGAAAATATCAGCAAGGCTATTGAATTTATAACCAAAAAAAACGTCGAAACATTATAGATGCCGTAAATTATGCATTTTTATCATAAGGAGGAAAAGACATGATCTGGTGTGTTGAGGACGATGCAGGTATCCGTGATATCGAGGTGTATACACTCAGGTCCACAGGCTTTGAGGCAAAAGGATTCGAAGATGGTGAGAGCTTTTTTAAGGCACTTGAATCGGAAACACCTGAACTTGTTATTCTTGATGTCATGCTTCCGGGTGACGACGGAACTGTTATACTTGAAAAAATCAAGGGTAATGCAAAATATTCCGAGATACCGGTTATAATGGCGACCGCAAAAGGTACGGAGTTTGACAAGGTTCAGAGCCTTGATCTGGGTGCTGATGACTACCTCGTGAAGCCATTCGGCATGATGGAGATGGTGTCGAGAGTAAAGGCGGTACTCAGACGCTGTACGCCTAAACAGACGGAGTCACAGTTTAAAATCGGTGAACTGAGTGTGAACACGGCAGAACGCAGAGCATGTATCGGTGAGAATGACCTTTCACTGACATTCAAGGAGTTTGAGTTGTTACGCCTGTTTGTACAAAATCCGGGAAAGGTTTTCACAAGGGAACAGATTTACAGCAGTATCTGGGGTTCCGATTTTATCGGTGAAACACGCACAGTTGACATGCACATAAGAACGCTGCGTCAGAAACTGGGTGACTACGGAAATATTGTAAAAACTGTCAGAAATGTCGGTTATCGTCTGGAGGCTGATAAATGACGGGTAAAATTTTTCGTGCGATACTGTATACGTCAGTAACGGCTGTCTGTACCTCAATGCTCATAACAGCAGGATGTCTGTACCTCTTTTTTTCGGACATACAGAAAAATCAGTCTGAAGCTGACATAGCAGGGAAGTATCTTGCAGACGAAGCAAACCACAGCAATGTGATTATGCTTGTCGGGATAGTTGCAGTGGTAATTACTGTGACAGCAGTAATTTTGGCAGTAGCTGCAAAGGTAATGGCAAAACGAATCGTGAAACCGATTAACGCCATAAATCCCGATTATCCTCTTGACAGCAGTACCTACGACGAGCTTGCTCCGCTCACTAACCGTATACACCAACAAAACAGACGTATCAATCACAAAATAAACGAGCTTAAACAGAAAAAGGACGAGTTTACCCTAATAACAAAAAGCATGAAAGAGGGGCTTATCCTCCTTGACGCTGAAAAACGTATCCTTAGCATAAACCCAGCCGCAATGGAGCTTACCGATTCTGGACAGGAGTGTATAGGCAGTGATTTTCTGAAAATCGAACGCCGACAGGATGTGAATATCGCTGTTGAAAGGGCGTTCGGTATCGGTCACGGCGAAATAAGAACTGTAAAAAATGAGCGTGAGTATCAGTACATCATAAGCCGCATCGAAAATAATGGTACAACTGTAGGTGCGGTTGTACTTGCATTTGATGTAACTGAACAGGCAAACGCAGAAAGAATGAGGCGTGAATTTTCGGCGAATGTCTCACATGAACTCAAAACACC
>JAFQBO010000296.1 GCA_017416665.1 Oscillospiraceae bacterium | reverse complement strand
TGCTTTTTTAAAAAACATTTAATACTAATGCCGTAAAATTTGTTTTCGGCGGAATGGAGAAAGAATATGTTAAGAAAAATTAAAACCTGTCTTACAGCTTTTATTGCAGCAGCTGTAATGATTTCATGTGCCGGCTGTACAGTGGGAACATCAACTGCAACTACAATGTCCGTTGATGGCTTTGATTTGAAGTCAGGTGTATACATCTTCTATCAGAATATGTCACTCGAAGAAGCCAAAACACTTGCTCAGGAAGAAAATGATAAGCTTGATACCGAAGACCAGGATGCACTTGAAGAAGCTACTATCGACGGTAAGAAGTTCCTTGACTGGGTTCATGACGAAACAATCAAGAGCTGTAAAAACCACATTGCTGTTATAAAGAAATTTGACGAAATGCAGCTTACTCTTACAGAAGAAGAAATCGCCTCTGCAAAAGACTATGCTGAATATCTTACAGGTGAAGAAACAAACGAATATTTTGAAAACGGTATCAGCAGAGAATCCATTGAAGAAGTTCTGATAAACTCATATAAGATGGATGCTGTATTTACTGCTATATACGGCGAAGGCGGTACTGAAAACGTTCAGGAAAGCACACTTAAGGATAACTTCATTGCAAACAATGCAAGAGTTAAGTATGTTGCTCTCGATTTAAACGACGCTGACGGCAATGCACTTGATGAGGCAGGCAAAACTGAAATCAAAAAGCTCGCAGACGAATACCTCAAAACTGTAAAGAGTGCAAAAGACAATGCTGAAATGCTTGAAAAGTTCAACGAAATTTCAGAAGAATACACAGCATATACAGAAGAAAAGGCCGCTGAAGCAGCCGGTGAAACTGAAGAAACAACAGAAGCTGTAACAACTGCCGCTGAAGAAGCAACTGACACAACAACTACAACAACTACTGTTGATCCATATGCAAACGAATCTATCATCGCCGTTGTTACAACAGATGAAGATACAAAGGAAGAAGATCTTACATACAATCCTTCAAAGGCTTTCTATGACTGGGCATACAATACTGCCACAAAAACAGGTGTTCCTGAAATAATTGAAGATGAAGACAAGATTTATGTTGCTGTAAAGCTTGATATTGAAGAACGTATGACATCAGACGATCTCTGGTCTGAAGCAGCTATTGACAGCGAAAGATCTTCATTATATTCAGAACCTATGCAGGATAAAATTGAAGAATGGGCAAACGCACTCAATCTTACAATAAACGAAAATGCTGTTGACAGATACGAACCATTCGATTACGAAATCCCTGAAACAGAAACAACAGACAATAATATGGTAGGCTATTAATAAAAAATAAGGACGTCTGGAATTCAGGCGTCCTTAAAAATAAACGGAGGTTTTATTATGGAAGAAAATGTAAAAAAGATTGTTCAGATGCGTATGGAAAAAACCAAAAAGGCTCTTGAAAGCAACAATATGCAGGTGTTTATTGCTGACACAAAAGAACAGGTGCCAGAAATTGTTAAAACGCTCATTTCAAAGGATGAACTTATCGGAAGCGGTGGTTCTGTTTCACTCAAGGAAGCTGGCGTTATTGATATGCTCAAAAATGAAGGCTATAATTTCCTTGACAGAGCAGACTTTACTGCTGAAAACATCAAAGATTTCTACATTAAGTGTTTCAGTACAGACACATATTTCACAAGTGCAAATGCAATTACCGAAAATGGTGAGCTTTACAACGTTGACGGAAACAGCAACAGAATTGCCGCTATTGCTTTCGGTCCTGAATCTGTTATTGTTGTTGCAGGATACAATAAAATTGTAAAAAATCTTGATGACGCTGTAAAACGTGTAAAAACCATTGCCGCACCTGCAAATACTGTCCGTCTTTCATGTGATACATTCTGTCACGAAAAGGGCGAATGTGCCGCACTGGCAGGTAACTGCGACGGCATAACATCAGGCTGTAAGAGTGATGGCAGAATATGCTGTAATTTCCTCGTTTCCGCACAGCAGAGACATAAAAACAGAATAAAGGTTATCCTTGTTGCCGAATCACTCGGATATTGATGCTCCTTTCAGAGTGTTGAAAAACCTAAAAATAGCGGGCGACCAATGGTCGCCCCTACAGCAAACAACACATTTAAACCATTTGTAAGGGCGAGCATTGCTCGCCCGTTAGTATAAAAATGGACTTTTTTCAACAAACTGTAAAGAGTATTTTCAGAGTTTTATATATTTTTATATTTTAACTTAAAATTTACTGCGAAAAATCCGAAGTTTGTACGTCTATATTAATGAAAGCATTAAAACGCTTGTTTTACAAATTATTTTTCAAACAGGAGGTATTGCACTATGAAAAATTTTAAAAAATTATCAGCTTTTCTTACAGCATTGACTATTTGCTCATCAATGACTGTAAGCACAGTTTCAAACGCTGTGGTTTTCGCTGACGAAACTGTCATTCAGCCCGGTTCAGAAGAAGTAGTTGATATGTATGACATTGACTGGGTTCCGAAAAATTTTGACGACGCACTCGAATTTTACAACACATACGGAAAAACTTACATTAAGGAAACTCCAGAAGGCAGTATAATATGTACTGTTTTTCTCCTTAACAATTCGTATACATATCAGACAAATTACGACAGTGGCTGCTACAATGTTATTGCAGGAGATGTTTACGAAAGTGAAACAGCCGATTTCAGAATTGCGGTAACAGCCTATCTTGCCAGCGAAGGAATAATGAACATAAGCCACATCGGAAAGTACAACGACAATATCGTTGATCAGACTGAATTAAGCTTTGAAACAGCCGCTGACGGTACTGTTACAGAAAAAGACTGGTTTTCTTTTATCCCTGACTGCGAAACTGAATTTGATGCATTCATTGAACAGTACGGCAAAGTCTCTGTACACGGCAAGTATGTAGTTTACTGCGACATTGTCGGCTACAGTGCAGGAATGGACGTTGAATTTTCTCAGACAGGTGAAGGAAAGTTAGATCCTGTTTTTGAGGGTACTGCATCAGAAGAAACATACGGACCTATTGCACCGGGAACTCCTTCAAAGGAAATCAGAGTTTACTGTCCTTCACACAGTGGTAATGTAACAGCAACATGGCTTAACAGTCAGCTCTGGGATCCGGATTGTGAGTTCGGTACAGCAGAAATCAGAAACTTTGTCATTGATGAAAACCTTGATATAACCATGTCAGACGATATAACAGAATCTGTTCCATCATGGATTCCACGCAATTTTGAAGATGCATTAAAATTTGACAACAAATACGGTAAAACACATGTATTCGGTGAGTATATCTGTACTGTACAGAAAAAAGATACATGGGTTGATGACGGCACTGAGTATGCAACAGAAGATGCAGGAAGTACAGTTAATATGAACGATTGTGTTGTATTCCAGAAAACATATGATTTAATATGGCCTGAAGAACCTGTTCCTTCCGATTATGCAACAGATGAAGAATACATGGAGGCACACTATGATTATATAAATAAGCTTAGTGAACTGGGAGTATCTGAATCATACAAAGAATATTTTGATCATTGCTATTTTAACTATGAAGTAACTGTTTATCACATTACAGAACCTGGAACTCTCAGCTTTAACTGGCTTTACATGAATCCACAGACCAATGTTGTTTACAATCAGTACAATTTCAGCTTTGAAAGATCAGAAGACGGAACTGTCACAGAAACCGATTACTATGGCTGGCTCCCTGACTGTGTTGATGAATTTAATAATTTCCGTATAAAGCATGGTACAACATCTGTTCAGAACGGATATATTGTTTATTGTGATGATGTATGCTATGATGGCGGATTTGACATAGAATTAACACAGAGCGGAAATGGAGCAGTTGAATCTGTTCTTGATTATAATCTTTCTAGAACATTTGTTGAACCTTTAGACGGCGGTATGGGATGCACTATAATACTCTATAAACCAACTGCAAGCGGTAACATAACAATGGACTGGCTTAAAAGTCAGCTGTGGGATCCGGATTGTGAAGGTGCAACACATGTAATTCAGAATTATACAATCAGCGATGACATGCAGATAACAGCCGACTCAAATATCGGTGACTGCAATCTTAACGGCAGTATGGGTGTTGAAGATGCCGTTGCAATGAAAAAGTGGCTTCTTTCAAGAAACAATGACGTTTTATGCAGTAATGCCGACCTTAACAATGATGGCAAAATAAACGTTTTCGACTTCACTATTCTTAAAAGATGGCTTAAAAACCGTCAGGGACTTATGGAAACTCAGCAGATTGAATATACAGTTCTTACCAATGAATGGGTAACCGGTGTAAGCATTGAGGAATCCAGAGGATTTATCGCAAATACAAAAGAGGAATTTACATCAGTAATTGAAGAAAATGAAAAAGATGACTATACATACAATTCAGAAAACGTAAACACTCTTATCAATGAAACTGTTACAGACAGCATTTTTGAAGAAAAATCTGCGATTATCCTTTACATTCCATCAGGCGGAAGCAACAGAAATGTTACTATTGAAGATACGATTACAAAAGTGAATGATACAATTATTGTAAACACTGAAGTTTACGAACCTATAAACGCTACACCTGATATGCAGTACAAAAGAATTGTTCTGCTTATAGATAAGGCAGATGCAGAAAATGTAACAAATATCAGTCATATCTATACAAGTATTCATCCGATAATCTGGCCTGAAACAGAATAATATAAAACAGAGCAGGAATTTTTTCTGCTCTGTTCAGTTTGTCGAAAAAGTCGCCAGCTACAAAACTAAAAGTTTTGATCAAACTTTTTTGCTTGCATGCCTGTGGTACAAAAGTTTGCGGGGTCGAGGGGCAGCGCCCTCGTCGCACTCCGCAGAGTGCGAAACACCTCAACCGGAGGCGCATTTACGAGGGGTGAATTGAAAAACAGCCCAATGGGCTGTTTCAGTTTGTCGAAAAAGTTCCTGTTGAAAAGATTTTTCAAAATTAAAAGTTTCGGTCAAGCCTTTTCAAAGGCTTGCGGTTTCCAAAGGCAGAGCCTTTG
>JAFQBO010000295.1 GCA_017416665.1 Oscillospiraceae bacterium | reverse complement strand
ATAAATTTTGTCACTAACTTTGTTGAAAAATCTTGCCGTACGTCAAGTACGCCTGCGATTTTTCGCCTTGTTATTGACAAAATTATATTCAAAAATCCAAATATATTTCTTGTGAAGACAGGTTCTTAGAACTTATTCTCATATGAGTTTGAAACTGACTTGACAAATTTCGGCATACATGATATAATATCATAAATTCAAAAAAGGAGTACATTAAAATGTTTGTATTACATCATCATCACCATCATACATTAAAGCGATTGGAACTGTAGTTATATAAATTGCAGGTACAACCGCTGTTTGTCGTGCCTGTGATGATGAAAATGTACTTGATATACGTTTTACCGTTGCAGGCTTACCTGTGGCGGTATTTTTATTTATGAAAGGAAAGATAATTATGAAACTGAAAGCTGTAAAGGGAACAAGAGATTATCTGCCATATGAGGCAGAACTTAGAGAATACATGGAACGTACTATTCTGGGATATTATCGTGCAAACGGATTTCAGCGTATTATGACGCCTGCTCTTGAGGATATTGAAAACCTTGACAAGAGTGACGGCGGAGATAACTTAAATCTTATTTTTAAGATAATGAAACGTGGAGAGAAGCTGAGCAAGGCTGTTGAAAATAAAACTGAGCTTGCTGATATGGGGCTGAGATATGATCTTACACTTCCGCTGTCAAGATATTATTCGGCAAACAGACAGAACCTGCCATCACCATTCAAGTGCATACAGATTGACAAGGCATATCGTGCGGAACGTAATCAGAAGGGCAGACTCCGTGAATTTATACAGTGTGACATTGATGTTATCGGTGACAGCAGTCCTATGTGTGAAACAGAGCTTATAACAGTTACCGCAAAAGCACTTACAAAGCTTGATATTGGCGGATTTACTGTTAAAGTTAATGATCGTCGTCTTCTTAATGCACTTCTTCTGAAGATGGGATTTGAAGAAGAACAGCTGAGTTCAGTATGCATCAGTTTTGATAAGCTTGATAAAATCGGTGCGGACGTTGTTATATCAGAGCTTACTGACAAGGGATTCTCAGCTGATGCAATAAACAAGTTTTCACAGGTCTTGTCAGACAATGACTTTACTGTCACCAAGGCAGAACAGATTCTCGGTGATGATTCTGTTACTTCTTCACTTGAAAGTATAATCAGCGTGTGCCGTCAGTTGTCAGATGGGCTCTACAAGGTTGAATTTGACATTTCTCTTGTCCGTGGACAGGGATACTATACAGGTACTGTTTTTGAAATCAAGAGTGACAAATTCAGCGGATCTGTTGCAGGCGGTGGAAGATACGATAATCTTATCGGTAAGTTTACAAATGAGTCTGTGCCGGCATGTGGTTTTTCAATAGGATTTGAAAGAATTTTTTCCATACTGTCAGATATGCAGAGAAAAGCAGAAGTTAAGCCTAAACTTGCATTTATATATGGTGAAAACTGGGTTGATGCATATAATCAGGCTGAACAACTCAGAGAAAAATATGATGTTTCACTTTTTGCACGACCTAAGAAAATGAGAGTTTTTCTGGATAAACTGAAAAACAGTGGTTTTTCCGGTTTCGTTTCAGATGGAGAGATGAAGATGTTTTAATTCGTGTGATTAATTAAATTATCCATTATTAAAAGTTTCGGTCAAACCTTTTCTACTCTGCATCCTTTGTGAAAAGTCTTGTGTGGTCGAGGGGACGCTTTGGAAGAAAAAGCGTCCCCTTATTTTGATCTGCTTATTTAATCGGCGTGAAATTAAATTTTGGATTGTTACACATCCTGTAATATAACTGATATTAGAATTAACAGAAAATAATTTGTTGAACAATTAATGTTATTGTTGTGCGAAATATATAAATTTGCTGCTTAAAAATATACGTTTAGTTATTGAAATTTTATTAAAAAATATTGAAATTAATAAAAGAATATGATATAATATAAAAAATAGTCGACAAGCTGACAGAATCGTGTTGTAATGAGACAAACAAAGGTTAATGCTGTTCTTTGTGGTTAACACAAATATAAAATATGTCAACTAATGAATTTAATGCTTGATATAATATCAGGTCTTGGATTTATTATTGGGAGGATCGTTATGAATAAAAAAACTGCTGTTGAAGTATATTTATCTACAGTATTCAAATGGGGACTTATTATTTTGGTAAGTGCCTGCATGTGTGCTACCATTGTATTTAATACTGAAAAAATATTTGGATTGTATCCTGATGTTCCATGGTTGGCAACTATAGGACTGGCTGTAATGGATATTTTTTTCTTTACTATTGCCGTCATAATTGTCAGATCATCATTTGATAAAGATGGATATTTGAAAGACGGACGGTTACAATTGGGGAAAATTTTTTCAATGGCAGTCCTTATTATTCAGTGGAATTACTTGCTTTATATGATTCCTACCAGAACTTTTTGGGGATTTTTATTCTTTTTCCTTATTTTAGTTGCATTCTTTTTGGATATAAAGATGTTGCTGATAAGCGGTTTGGCATGTATGGTTTCATTGTTTATCGGATGGTTTATCAGAGGAACAGAGCTTCTTCCTGTAAAGGACGAATTATTTATTACTGATATTTTACTGTGCCTTATAGCATTGGTATTATCATTGTCAGGACTTCTTATCTTTGTTTATTTTGTTGCTCACTTCCTTGTAAATGCAAAAAAAGACGAAATGGAACATGTATTGAATTCTGTACAGCAGCTTTCAGAAAAATTAGCAACAGCAAGTACTAATTTATCTGAAATTGCAGTAAATGAAAGAAAATCCGCAAAAGACTTAAATAATACAAGCGTACAGCTTATGCAAAACAGTAATACGCTTAGCCATAGAACAGGTGAAAGTCTCTTGAATCTGGATGAATTGAACCGATGGGAGATTAAGGTTTCGGAAAATATTCAAAAAGTTGAAACTGCTTCTGTAAGTCTTTTAGAAAGATCCATGAATAATGAATTGTTGCTTGGAAATCTTCAGACCGCAAATAATGAGGTTACTGAAGCAATGTCTGCAACTAATGCAGCAGCCAACAAACTTGCGTCTGCTGTGCAGGAAATAAGTATAGCCTTAAAATTGATTAATGAAATTTCGACAAATACACATATACTTTCAATAAATGCTTCAGTAGAGGCAGCAAGAGCAGGTCAGGCAGGCAAAGCTTTTGCTGTAGTTGCACAAGAGGTTGGAGAACTTGCACATAAAACTAAAATGTCCTTAAATCAGATTGAAGTTGTAATAAAGAGGGTTCAGGATAATGTAAATGAAATTACCATGCATATTCAAGACAATTCAGGTAAACTTACTAAACAAAATGAATATTTTTCTGATGTATTTAGTGGAATGAAAAAAATGAGTGAACTATTAAAAACGTCTTCTGATGCAATAAGTATGATGGGTGATGCATATGCAAATCAGGAAAAAGTTATTCAAAATACAGTACAAATTAATCAGGATATAGCTGACAGTATACATACTGAAAACGAACAGTTTGTTTCAATTACAAACATGGCAGAGAGTAATGAAAATGATATTGAACGAATGACAGAACAAGTTGAATCTATAAATATGATGGTAGAGGAAATAAATAATCTGTTGTCTGTTTAATCACAATTTACTCTATGACTTTATTTTAAAATTTATGTAAACCTTCAAAGCAGTGTATAATGACGGATACTGCTTTGGAGGTTTAATTGGCTTAAAACAGCAGTCAAGAAGATTTATTTTTTAGAACCTGTCTTCACAAGAAATATATTTGGATTTTTGAATATAATTTAGTCAATAACAAGGCGAAAAATCGCAGGCGTACTTGACGTACGGCAAGATTTTTCAACGAAGTTAGTGACGAAATTTATCAAAAAGACAAGTGTATACGCTTGTGAAGACAGGTTCTTATTGATCTCAATTCTTCTGTAGTTTGAAAAATACGCATTATTTCCGATACTAAATTGTAAATTTTCAGCATATAATTTACAAAAAGCGTATTGGAGTGAGTTGAATGAAAGATCGACTATGCGACAGATCAGTAATTCTGGGACAATACATAATAGAGAATAATGCTACTGTAAGAAAAACAGCTGAAAAATTCGGAATAAGCAAAAGTACTGTACATAAAGATGTAAGTGAAAAACTTGCAAAAATTCAGCCTCAACTGTATTCAGAGGTTAAAAAGGTACTTGAAATAAATAAGCAGGAACGTCACATCAGAGGAGGACTTGCAACAAAAAAGAAATATGAAAATTTGAGGAAATCCAACAAAAACAGCGTATTTTGGAAAAAATAATGTTGACACATACGACCTTTTTTGTTATAATGTATTTGGAATAATATTTTTCAGGCTGTGAAAGGAATAATTGCAGTAATCATTCTTCAGAGAGAAAGTGTATGGTGAAAGCTTTCGTTTGATCTGCAAGTGCTACCCCGGAGCTTTTTGTCGAAAGGCAGACGTAATCCCTGCGTTAAAGGGTAAACGAGGAAAGCATCAGCTTTTGAATTTGGGTGGTACCACGAGCCTTTCGTCCCATGCTATAAGGACGGAAAGGCTTTTTTGTTTTTACAGCAATATTTATTAAAGGAGAATTTTTATTATGAAATGGCGTGGAGTCAACGAACTCAGAGAAATGTATTTATCATTTTTTGAAAGTAAAAACCATACAAGAATGGCAAGTGCCTCACTTATACCTCAGGGAGATAACAGCCTCCTGCTCATAAACTCAGGTATGGCACCGCTTAAAAAGTACTTTCTTGGACAGGCTACTGTAGCGAACAACAGAGCTACATCATGTCAGAAGTGCATCAGAACACCTGATATTGAATGTGTAGGAAAGACAGCCCGTCACGGTACATATTTTGAAATGCTCGGTAACTTTTCTTTCGGTGATTACTTCAAGGAAGAAGCTATTGCATGGGCATGGGAATTTTTGACAGTAACTCTTGAAATTCCTGCTGACAGACTCTGGATTACTGTTTTTGAAAGTGATGACGAAGCAGAAGAAATCTGGATGAATAAAATAGGTATTCCAAAGGAAAGAATTATCCGTCTCGGAAGAAAGGACAACTTCTGGGAACACGGTTCAGGTCCTTGCGGTCCATGTTCTGAAATTCACTTCGACAGAGGTGAGGAATACGGTCCGTTTGAAAACTTTGAACAGGCAAGTGACTGTGACAGAATTATTGAAATCTGGAATCTCGTTTTCAGCCAGTTTGACAGCGATGGCAACGGCAATTACACTGAAATGGAAAGCAAGAATATTGATACAGGTATGGGTCTTGAAAGACTTGCATGTGCTATGCAGGGTGTGGACAATCTGTTTGAAGTTGATACTGTAAGAAATATCATGAACAAAATCAGCGAATTTGCAGGCGTTAAGTATAAGGAAAACGATAAGACAGACGTTTCGCTCAGAGTTATTACAGACCATATCAGAAGTACAACATTTATGGTAGGTGATGGCGTTACTCCTGCAAACGAAGGCAGAGGCTACGTTTTAAAGAGACTTTTAAGACGTGCTGCAAGACACGGCAAGATGCTCGGCGTAAACGATGCTTTCTTATATAAGGTATGCGATACAGTAATTGATGAAAATAAGGACGCTTATCCGGAACTTGAAGAAAAGAGAGAGCTTATCAAGAAGATTATCAAGCACGAAGAAGAAAGCTTTGCTAAAACTATTGATAAGGGAACAGAACTTTTAAATCAGTTTATAGATAAGCTTATGGCTGAAGGTTCAAAGGTTCTTTCAGGTGATGATGCATTCAAGCTTAGCGATACCTATGGTTTCCCACTTGACCTTACAAAGGAAATGGCTGCCGAAAAGGGTATTGAAGTAGACGAAAAACGTTTCATGGAATGCATGGAAGAACAGAAGCAGATGGCAAGAAGTGACAGAGCATCAAAGGTTAAGACTTCCTGGAGCGATGACAACAGTGGCGATATTGATGCTCCTGCAACAGAATTCAAGGGATACGTTCACTTTGCACACGATGCTGAAGTTGTTGCTGTATTTGCAGACGGCAAACAGGCAGACAGCATTTCCGAAGGACAGGAAGGTATTATTGTTCTTGATGTTACTCCTTTCTACGCTGAAAGCGGTGGACAGGTTGCTGATACAGGTGTTATCAGAACGGCAGATACTGAATTTGAAGTTTATACAGTAAACAAGACTGAAAACGGTCATTACCTCCACTTCGGTAAGGTATCAAAGGGAAGCTTTGCAAAGGGCAATAAGGTTTCAGCTGAAATTGACAAGTTCAAGAGAATGGCTACAATGAGAAACCATACATCAGCACATCTTCTCCAGATGGCACTCCGTAAGGTTCTGGGTGATCACGTTCTTCAGGCTGGTCAGCTTGTAAATGCAGAAAGATGCAGATTTGACTTCTCACACTTCAGTGCATTGACAGCTGATGAAATCGACAAGGTTGAAAGAATTGTAAATGATGAAATCCTGAATGCGATTGACGTTGTTACAAAGGAACTTCCTATTGATGAAGCAAGAAAACTCGGTGCTATGGCATTGTTTGGTGAAAAGTACGGCGATGTTGTAAGAGTTGTTGACATTGGCGGAGATTCAGTCGAATTCTGTGGCGGTACTCATGTTAAGAATACTTCAAATATCGGTCTTTTCAAGATTATTTCCGAAAATTCAGTGGCATCAGGTGTAAGAAGAATTGAAGCGGTAACAGGCATTTCTGTTTTACAGGTTATGAATGAACTCAGAAAGAATATTACTGAAGCGGCTGATATTCTTAAAATTGCAAATCCTGTAAAGCTTGCAGAACGCTGTAAGGCTCTTACAGAAGAACTCAAGGAAAAGGACAAGAAGATTCAGCAGCTTTCAAAGGAACTTGCAGGAAATCAGCTTGATGCACTTTTCAGAGATGCAAAGGAAATCAACGGCATGAAGGTTATTTCAGCACTTCTTAACGGAACAAAACCTGATATGCTCAGACAGATTGGTGACAACTTAAAGGAACAGACAGAAAATGTTATCGCTGTATTTGCAGGTGTTGCTGATGATAAGGGTACACTTTACTGTGTATGTGGCAAGGAAGCAGTTTCAAAGGGGGCTCATGCAGGTAAAATTGTACAGAGGATTGCGGCAATT
>JAFQBO010000294.1 GCA_017416665.1 Oscillospiraceae bacterium | reverse complement strand
TTTGTAAAATTTTTGTAGGGGCGACCATTGGTCGCCCGTTTGAATTATAATTTATTTTGCGGGCGAGCAATGCTCGCCCCTACATGAAAATAACGAATTCCAGCCATTTGTAGGGGACAGCGCCCACGACGTCCCGTTATAAATCATACAAAATTACGGGCTGATGTAGGCATCAGCCCCTACAGATGATAGGTACAGACAATAAAATGTTAATTTATTAAATATAAATTTATCTTACGATAAACCATCATGCATTAACTATAATTTACGCTTAAATTAAATCAGAAGATGTCCAGTCGAGACACCGACAAATATAAATTTAATATATACATTCCTCTGTTTACAAAACAAACAACTTGATAATATTGACTAATTATGCTATACTTTAATAAAGTACTATTTGAAGGATTGATTTATGAAAAAAACACAGATGCTCACATTAACAGGCTTATGCTGTGCATTACTTTGTATTGCCGCACCTGTTACCCTTCCTATACCGATAAGTCCTGTACCGATTTCACTTGCACCACTTGCCTTATTTATATCATCATACATTCTGACACCTTTACAGTGTTTTGCAGGTACTGTAATTTATATTATGCTTGGTGCTGTCGGACTTCCTGTATTTTCGGGTTTTACAGGAGGCGTCGGAATAATTGCCGGCCCGACAGGTGGTTTTCTACTGGGGTATATGGGAACGGCACTGATTTCCTCGTTTTTCGTACACAGATACGAAAAAAAATATCTTCATATTATGGGAATGATCGTTGGAATGTGTATTTCTTATTTTATGGGAGCAGTCTGGTTTGCCTTTCAGCAGAATGTAACTTTTTTAACTGCTCTTACACTTTGTGTTATTCCATATATTGCAGGTGATATGATAAAAATTTTTATTGCGGTTTTTATAGGGGAAAAACTCCAAAAAACTGTCAAGAAAATACATTGAATTTTGTACTGATTTTTTGATTTGCTTAAAAGCTTTAATATAGTTTGAAAACAATAAAAAAATGTCGAAAAAAGCTTGACATTAACGAAAAAAAATAGTATTATAATAAGAAATAAATATATGGCTTATGCCGTTTTGTTTGTATTAATTTTATTTAATAATTGATATAATTGGAGGTTTTTTATGCTGAACGAGAGTAAATTTTTAAAAGAAGGACTTACATTTGATGACGTACTTCTGATCCCTGCAAAGTCAGATGTTACACCAAATATGATTAATCTGGGTACTAAGCTTACAGAAACTATTAAACTCAATACTCCGATTATGACAGCCGCTATGGATACCGTTACAGGTGCGGATATGGCAATCGCTATCGCAAGAGAAGGCGGTATTGGTATTATTCATAAGAATATGACAATCGAACAGCAGGCTGATGAAGTTGACAAGGTTAAGCGTTCGGAAAACGGCGTTATCATTAATCCTTTCTCACTTACACCTGACAGAAAGGTTTATGAAGCAGATGAACTTATGGGTAAATACAAGATTTCCGGTGTTCCTATTGTAAACAAGGAAGGAAAGCTTGTTGGCATTATCACAAACCGTGATATGAGATTTATCTCAGATTTTGATCTTTCTATTGATGAGGTTATGACAAAAGAAAACCTTATTACTGCTCCTATCGGTACAACTCTTCAGCAGGCTCAGGAAATTCTTCGTACATATAAAATCGAAAAGCTTCCGCTTGTAGATGAAAACGGCTGTCTTAAGGGTCTTATCACTATAAAAGACATCGAAAAGGCTATACAGTATCCTAACTCGGCAAGAGACAAGGGTGGCAGACTTCTCTGCGGTGCGGCTATCGGTATTACAGGCGACGTTCTCGAAAGAGCAGCGGCACTTATCGAAGCACAGGTTGACGTTCTTGTACTTGACTCTGCACACGGTCACTCACAGAATATCATGAAGACTCTTAAAATGGTTAAGGACGCTTTCCCGAATACTCCTGTTATTGCAGGTAATATTGCTACAGCGGCTGCGGCTGAAGACCTTATTGCTGCCGGTGCTGATGCTATCAAGGTTGGTATAGGCCCTGGTTCTATCTGTACAACAAGAGTTGTTGCCGGTATCGGTGTTCCTCAGATTACAGCAGTTTATGATGTTGCTCAGGTTGCTCACAAGCACGGAATCCCTGTTATCGCAGACGGCGGTATCAAGTACTCAGGTGATATTGTAAAGGCACTTGCGGCAGGTGCAAACGTTGTAATGCTTGGTTCGCTCCTTGCAGGCTGTGAGGAAGCTCCTGGTGAAACTGAAATCTTCCAGGGACGTCAGTTCAAGGTTTACAGAGGTATGGGAAGTCTCGGTGCTATGGCTTGCGGTTCTAAGGACAGATACTTCCAGGAAGGTAACAAAAAGCTTGTTCCTGAAGGCGTTGAAGGACGAGTTCCTTTCAAGGGTCCTGTTGCTGATACTATTTTCCAGCTTGTCGGCGGTATCAGATCCGGTATGGGTTACTGTGGTTGTGTTGATATTCCTACACTTCACGAAAAATCACAGTTTGTCAGAATTACAGGCGCAGGTCTTAAGGAAAGCCATCCACATGATATTTATATCACTAAGGAAGCACCTAACTATTCTGCTCAGATTTAATTTTAATATATGCAAAAAAGGACAGTCGTACGACTGTCCTTCCAGCTTGTCGAAAAAGTTCCTTTTGAAAAGATTTTTCAAAATTAAAAGTTTCGGTCAAGCCTTTTCAAAGGCTTGCGGGGTCGCGGGGGGGAGCCACTCCTCGCCGTCCGCAGACGGCGAAAGTCCTTGCCTAAGAGGCGCATTTACGAGGGGTGAATTGAAAAACAGCCC
>JAFQBO010000293.1 GCA_017416665.1 Oscillospiraceae bacterium | reverse complement strand
TTCGACCTCTTCGGAGGTCGACCAAGGTTCTGCCTTTGGAAACCGCAAACTTTTGAAAAAGTTTGATCAAAACTTTTAGTTTTGTAACTGTAGACTTTTTCGATAAACTGACCCCTCAGATTAACTTACTGAGGGGTTATTTTTTATAAATAATTTTTTACGCTGTCTGAAAAGGATAAGAAATACAATAATTTCAACCGTAAACGTAATTGCCCATGAAACAGGGTAAGAGAGGTAAAGGCTTGTTACAGAGTGATACTGCGGTATCCGGAAAATTGTGTAAATCCAGCCTATTCGCATTCCACACACACCAAGAATTGTAATTATCATTGGTGCAAAGGATGAACCGATACCACGCATCATACCTGTCATGACGTCCATGATGCCACAGAGGAAATATGTGAGACAGATATACAAAAGTCGTGTAACGCCGTATTCTATGGCTGATTGTGAGTCGGTGATGTAAACTGAAAGGAGAGGCTGTGCAAGCAGTACCGCAACAGCACCAAGCACAAGACCGACAGCCGTTACGCTCACCAGTGAATAGACGAGAATTTTTTTGATTCTGTCAAATTTTGCCGCACCGTAATTCTGCCCTGTGAAATTGACAGCAGTCTGATGGAAAGAGTTCATCGTGATGTAAATAAAGCCTTCAATGTTCTGTGCGACGGCATTGCCGGACATGACAACAGAACCAAAGGAATTTACTGATGACTGAATTATAACGTTTGAAATTGAGAAAAGTGAACCCTGAATTCCTGCCGGAAGTCCGATACGGATTATTCTCAGAAGCTGTTTTTTGTGAAATCTTATTTTTCTGAGTGAAAGTCTGCATGCGTCATTTCGTTTCATCAGTGAGATTATTATGAGCACTGCGGAAACAGTCTGTGAAATTGACGTTGCAAGGGCAACGCCTTCAACGTTCATTGAAAAAACGGTTACAAACAGAATATTCAGCAGGACGTTCACCACTCCTGCAATTATCAGGAAAATCAGTGGTGAAAGTGTATCTCCTGCGGCACGGAGTATTGCCGAACCGAAATTATACAGCATACTTGATGTAATTCCGAGGAAATAAATTTTCATGTAGGACGCTGAAAGCTTTATGATGTCGTCAGGCGTTCCCATGAGTTCAAGAAAGAATTCAGAACAGAAGAACCCGACAAACGTCAGAATAATACCGCTTACTATTGCCGATGGAATTGCCGTATGTACAGTTTTGCTTACGTCGTCATCTTTTCCGCCGCCGAGACCCTGTGCCGTTGAGACACTGATTCCGACTGACAGTCCGATAAAAAGATTTATTATGAGATTTATAATAGCACCCGTTGCACCGACAGCCGCTACAGACGCACTGCCACGGAAACGACCTACTATAATCAGATCAGCGGCGTTGAACAAAAGCTGTAATATACCCGTAAATATAATCGGAAGGGTGTACACAACCATTTTGCCAAAAACGGAACCGTTACACATATCCATAGCTTTTTTGTTCATTGCAAAGTCACCGCCCTTTATTATTCGTTTTCAAAAAGCGGAGTTGAGAAGTATCTTTCAGCAGTGTCCGGAAGAATTGTTACAACTGTTTTGCCCTTGCCGAGCTTTTTGGCAAGCTTCTTTGCAGCGGCAACGTTTGTACCGCTTGAAATTCCGCACATGATTCCCTCAAGGCGTGCCAGATCCTTTGCTGTCTGAAGTGCTTCCTCATCTGTTACAACGTAAATATCGTCGTATATGTTACAGTTGAGGTTATCAGGAATAAGACCGTCACCAATACCCATCTGGATGTGTGTGCCTATTGTACCGCCTGCGAGGATTGCAGCGTTTTCAGGTTCAACAGCCCATATTTCAATGTCAGGATTCTGTGCCTTTAAAACTTCACCGATACCGCTTATTGTTCCGCCTGTACCGATACCCGAGCAGAAACCGTGAATTTCGCCTTCAACCTGTTCGAGTATTTCAACGCCTGTGTGATGTCTGTGTACACGAGGATTTGCAGGATTGTCAAACTGCTGAGGAATATAAACGTTCGGGTTTTCTTCTTTGAGCCTGCGTGCAAGTCTTAAACACTCGTCGATACATTCGCCGATGTTTCCGTCATCATGAACCAGTACTACCTCAGCACCGTAGTGGTTTACCAGCATTCTTCTTTCCTGGCTTACAGAGTCAGGCATAATAATGAGAGTCCTGTAACCCTTTACAGCACCGATAAGTGCAAGACCGATACCCTGATTTCCGCTTGTCGGTTCTACTATAATAGTGTCCTTGTTTATAAGTCCGTCACGTTCGGCGGCTTTTATCATGTTGTAGGCAGTTCTTGTTTTTATTGAACCACCCACATTGAGCCCTTCAAATTTTACAAGGATTTCTGCACTGTCTTCATCTGTCATTTTGTTTAAACGTATTATCGGAGTGTGTCCGATTACCTCAAGAATGTTATTGCATATCATTTTGTATAACTCCTTTCATGTTCGGTAAATATTGTCTATATTATATTTTAACATATATCATGCAAGTTCGTCAAGTGAAATTAAAATAATAACACGGAAATTATATTCTATGTAGAAATTTGTCGAAAAAATTGTCAGAACCTGTCTTCACAAGAAATATATTTGGATTTTTGAATATAATTTTGTCAATAACAAGGCGGAAAATCGCAGGCGTACCTGACGTACGGCAAGATTTTTCAACAAAGTTAGTGACAAAATTTATCAAAAAGACAGGTGTATACGCTTGTGAAGACAGGTTCTCAGTGTTCTGCTGAGTGTACCAGG
>JAFQBO010000292.1 GCA_017416665.1 Oscillospiraceae bacterium | reverse complement strand
CTGCATAACAAGCAGTGCGGACGGCTCGCTTGCTTCCGTCTGTTCAGATACAGTGTACAGCTTCTGAACCATCATCATCCATAATGCACCGCCTTTGCGGTAATTGAGCGACAATAAATTTTCATCACTGTCAGAATTACCTGTAATCCTGTATCCTGCCGATGGTGTGTATATCAGTTCCGGAGCCTTGTTAATATATTCTTCACTTCCGGATACTGAAATATATTTTCCGTTTTCATCTCTGACAAAAAGAATAAATGTGGACTGTCCTTCTGTTTTATTTTCAGACATCGTTTCAAGCTTTTCCACAAGCTGATGCTGTTCTGCTGTAAGACCCTGTTTTTCATTGATAAGCCACTGATAATCAGTCTGTTCATCAGCATGAAGAAATATTGACATCTGATTCAGCATGATTGTAAGTCTTTCCCATTTCTGTTCGGTTTTCTGAGCTGTAAAAACAGAAACAGTGTACACCGTAACAACCGATGCCACGATACAGAAACCTGCTACACAAAGCACCAGAAGTCGTGTCTTCATTTTAACCGTATCACGAAGAAGAAGACGTACGCTCATAAGCAGAACAGATATAATCATCACTGCCAGTATAATCAACAGATACACCAGTACATATTTCCACCATGAAACATAATCCGTTTCTGATTTTGTGTAAAGCATCCCGTTGCAGTATGTTTCAAGACAGAGTGTTCCATCATTCTTTTCATGTATAATGGCTGAAAAGTCATCACTCTGAACGGATACTGATATACATTCATTCAATGAATGTACAGCATCATTATAGACAAGCTCTGAAATCATATCCTCAAGACAAGGCTCTGTGATTTTATCTTCATTTATACGGAACGCCCTGTTATCCGAATTCCATACACAAAGTTTTCCAGAGCCGTCAAGCATAAGCGACTGAGGAACATTCTCTGCACAATTATAGTAAACACGAGGTATACGATCCTGATTTGTTATACGGTAAATAATGCCGTCAGCCGTCAGAAACATGACCGAACCATCAGCACAGTATAAAGCGTCCCTTATGAGAAATTCTCCTCTGAACGAGTAAGTTTCGGAGACTTTGAATTCAGGTGCTGTGATACCTGCAAGATAAACAGTAATTTCAGCCATGCCATCCTGTTCCATTACACCCACAGCGGAAATTGTTTCATCTGAACCGTTTACTCCGAAAAATGTTTCACCTGTTTTTGCTTTCAGTACTACTTCGTTTTCTTTTTCAGAGCTTTCTCCATATATAATATTATTCACAAAAGCTCTGCCTGTTTCCGGATTGTATCTCCACAAGTAGTACATTTCATCGGAATATATAAGTTTGATCTGTTCACTTTTATCATCTGACGGAAAATCAGTATACTGAACCTCCTCACCAAACTTGTCTATAACCGAAACAACCCATTTATCGGAAATCTTATGTACTACTGCATAATTTTCCGATCCTGCCGAAACTGCCTCAGGCAAAAACGGACAATACAGTAAAATATTTGTAAGCCATGCTGCACCGCCGAGAACTGCGACAACCACCAGCACAATAAGTACTTTCAGATATTTTTTCATCCGATTCCTCCCATACAGTTTAATCTGATTTTTACGGTACCATTACCGTTGTCTGACCAGGCGACTGTATCTGAATCAGTCCGCCATATGCACACATAAGTTTACAGTTCTGATTTAATGCAGGATAATTTCCGATAAGCACTGTCGGAGATCCCGGAAGCCATGGTGCGGGTATAACAGGTATACACGGCATTGGCGTAAGCACTCCGAGTGCCGCTGCTGTAGCACTTGCAACAGTCGGATTTGCCGGATTTGAACACATCCCGAACGGCATTATATTAACAAAAGGATTTTTGTCCATAATCGTTGCAACAGGCATTCCTGCCATAACACGACTTGTGGGTAAAACATTCAGTGTTGATGGTGCCATACCGAATATACACTGAAGCGTTGCACCGGCACATACCAGACATCCCATAACTGTTCAACCTTCCTTTCATGTATCAAGTGAAACCCAACTGTCTGCCTTATAGTTTACTTTTTTGATAACTTTTCCGTCAGCACTGTATATTTCACATTCTCCGTCATCTGCATAAAAAACCGGAATAATAAATTTTCCTGCTGAATCCGCCCTTGAACAGAACAGCGGACTTATGTTTTTTATTTCCTCAGGCTGTTCAAGCGGTTTGTCCGTCACAAAATATCGCAGCGGATTGTATTCGGTATCTGTGTCGGTCCGTACAAGGAGATTTTTTCCGCTTTCAGTCTCAAGCTTTATCCATCTTCCCGTACCTGCCTGTAAAAAGTTACGACTTTCAAACAATGCCCTGCCATCGTCAAGCAGTCTGACATATTTTATCTTACAGTATTTTACAGGACAAGAAATAAACACAAGTTCATTTTCTTCTGCCGTCCCGTCAAAATATGTTGTATCTGTTTCAGTATTTCCGACAATAAATTTCGGATCCGGCGTACACCTTATCTGACATGGTTTTACGTCACGTTTTCTCGTAAGTGTAACAACCTCCGGAAGAAACTGCGGCAGTTCAATCCTTATTTCAAACGTCTCATATTCCACATTTGAAAACGTATAAAGTCCGTTTTCTTTCCTTGCAATTTTCGCAGGACAGTTAATAAAAATCCTTGGAATTCTTTTCAGGATAGGTTCATTTGTATGTGCATTTATCAGCTGTACAACTGCATCAAGACGAAATGTAAGACTGAATGAAGCATGTCCCATTTAACTTTCCTCCATTTCAAACACAGCCTCTGTAACACGTTTTGTTTCAGCAAGGAGTTCGGATTCAAGTTCAACAGGTCCGACACGGTAATACAGTGCAAGCTTATGTTTCTGCTGAAGTCCGCTCCAGATTTTACTTATCTCCTCCTGCGTCAACGGTATCATACTGACAGGTATACCTTGCTCAGGAGGTCGGTTTTGTCCTGAAAAGTCCTGTATTTCAATCGAGTGATTGTCATTGAACGTCTGAATAACCTTTCCAAGAATATTCTGTTCCTCAAGTGCCCTGAATCTGATTTCACTTGATGCCATTGCCGTAAACTGATAGTAAAGATACAGGAACCTTGAATCCTGCATTCTCAGATCAGGCCCGAGACCATAACGCTGATAGTCCTGCTTTATTTCACGGCATTCGGAAATGTGATACAGATAAACATATAACTGCATATCACCCTTCTCATCTGGTGAGCTGAGTGCTATGCTGTCTGCACTTCTGAGAACCTCGGGAACCATTCTGCTGCTCAGAAGTTCAAGTATTGAACGGCTTACCGATGATATGACTGTATAATCTGCCATAAACTACTCCTTTATGTTGTCTGAATTGCCTGTGTTGCCTGCTCTGATGCATTTTCCGTTTTTTCTTCGGCTTTTTCCTTGTCCTCAGTTACAGACAAAAGCTTTCCGTTACGGAATTCACCTTCAACGGTAACTTCACCTGTTTCGATATTATATAGAATTCCGTGTCCCGAAATGTTTCCGAGTATGAATTCGCCTTCATAGCTTTTTGCTCCTGTCTTGCTGTCATACAGAATACCTGAACCATCATACTGACCTTCACGATATGTACCCTTATAGAGAACATACCGTGTTTCCGGATCATATGCCGTTCCTTCGCCCGAAAACATACCTTCTGAAAATCCGCCCTGATAAACCAAAGCACCCGTTTCAGTGTCGTAGAGCTTTCCATCACCCTCATAAAGACCTGCTGCAAAATTTCCGGTATATACTTTTTTACCTTTTTCGTAGTAAGTTCCTTCGCCTTCATAAACACCTGCCGAAAAGTTTCCTGAATATTTCAGCTGTTCATTTTCGTCATACAGTGTGCCTTTTCCTTCATAGAGTCCGTCTGTAACTTCACCACAATAAACAAGCTTTCCTGTTTCATCATAAACATTGGCAGTACCCGAACCTGTCGGCTGACTTTCCGAGAAATCACCTGTATATATAACCTGTCCCTTGTCGTAAAGAACTCCTGCACCTTCGTACTTTCCGGCTGCAAATTCACCATTGTAAATCATACTGCCGTTTGCATCATAGAGTACACCGTTTCCTTCATAAAGTCCCTCAACAAAGCTTCCGTCATATTTTTTTATACCTGTATTTTCGTCATAAAGCGTTCCTTCACCGCTGTACTTACCCTCAGTAAATCCACCCGAATAAATTACATTTCCTGTTTTGGTGTAAATTACGCCCTGACCATCATAGACATAGTTGAGAATACTTCCATGATAATGTATGTCATCAGTTCCCGGATAGAACAGAATTGCTGTTCCGTCCTTGAGAACGTCATTTTCAAAAGTTCCCTGATATATTATTTCGTTACCGAGATATTCAACACCTTCACCGCATCTCATACCTGCTGAAAAGCTTCCACTGTAAATCAGAACGCCGTCCTGAAAAAGCTTTCCTTCGCCTTCATAAAGACCACCCGAAAAATTGCCACGATACTTCACCGTTCCATCAGAGGCATAAAGCGTACCTTCACCCTCGTATTGTCCTGCTGAAAAATTACCATCATATATTTTTGTGCCATCATCATGATAAAGTATACCGTTTCCCTGATACTGATTAAGTTCAAATTCACCGCAATACTTCACATTACCACTCTGATGGTATGTTTCACCTTTTCCGGAATACTGTTCATTGAGAAATTCTCCATGATACATTATATTGCCGAAATAATCATAAAGTGTTCCGTTACCTGTTATTCTGCCGTCCTTCATATCGCCTTTATAAAGTGTTACATTTTCAGACGACAACAATTCAACCTTACCGCTGTAACCGGAAAGCTTTTCAGAATATATTTCAACTTCCCAGGTAAGAAATGCCGAACGTACAGCGGGATAAATCCACTTGATGGTTACAAACGGCACTATAATCAGTGCAATAAGTACAATAATAATCAGTTTTTTGGAAATATAGTGCTGTCCGAGTGCTATGTACTGACGAACCGAGCGTTCCTTTGGCTCTGATTTTTTTCCGAGTTCACGGCGAATATCTGTCGTTATTTTATATGACAGATGCCTGTCACTCATAAGTGTACGCAAACGGCTGTAAAGATTCTGAAACGGTGCTACAATTATCTGCTTTGCCGTTGAATATGTGTACTGTATTAAGTTTTTAAACGAAAAAAAGGACATTTCCTCACCGTCTTTCCATTTCAGAACTTGTACCGATAGGATTTGTGCATAGATTTTTGAGCATAATTTTAATAAGAACAAGGCAAAATTCTGCAGGCTTACTTGCGTAAGGCAAGAAATTTTAACGCAGTTATTATTAAAATTTGCCGAAAAGATATGCGCTATAGCCTATTGGTACAAGTTCTCACATATTATTCAGATGTATCCGGCTCTGTTGCCGGCTGATTTTCACGGATTATCAGATCACCTATCTGCTGAATAGGTTCACTTTCCGCCTCCGGTTCAAGTGCTTTTAAAATCTCATAAACTGCAATTACTGCCACTGCCGCAATAATCAACAGCAATAAAACTCTTTTTATTTTTTTACCATGTTTTTTTAATGTTTCCCACAACTGAAAACGATAACGCTTTGAAACAAGCTCCTTCTGTTCCGCCTCAAACGCCTGATATGCACTGCTGAAGCCTGCATATATATCGGTATAGTCTGCATATACACCGCCGTTACTGAGATTTCCGCAGAAGGTCATAAGCTCATCACAGTAACGCATTTCAATTTCGTCGTGAAGAACTTTCTTGATAATTCCAAGCAGACTAAGTTCTATTGTATGAATATCTGTTTCGGTACAGGCGAGATTTCCCGAAATCATGTATCTGAAGCCAAGTACATCTTCCTTTGCGAAACAGATTTTTTCAGGTGCAAGTATTTCCTGCTGCATGAAAAACGGCATATCCTGTAAGACCATTTTTTCAATGAGCATTTTTACGGCATCCAGTCTTTGTTTTCTTGATGATTCACAAATATCCATAAACGGCGAACCGTCCGAATACAAAAACAAAAGATAAAAAATTCCGTCAGAAGAAAAGCAGTCTGCAAAATCCGTAAATCGTGAACTTTGCTGTAAATCCATTACGAGAGGAATCTGAATTTGATACGCTTCCGTATTTAAAAGACCATTGAGAATATACTGTCTGTTTTCAGTTTCGTTCATGTCACTGCATACATAGGTCACTGATGAATCAGTTTTTTCAAGTGTCTGTAAAATATGAAGTGTACGGTTTTGAGTACGGATAATCATTCAATTCCTCCCTATAGCTCAGAGCGTGTTCATATTAAAACCAAACACGCATATTTTTACAAATCTCTTACCGCTACAAACGCTGTTGCCTGTATTCCGCTTTCAGACGCTGTTGCAATAATCTGATAAACGCCCGGCGTATTAGGTGCAGTATAGTAACCACCATCTGTTATTACGCCGCCTCTTGCACCTTCGGCAATTTTCCAGTATATCTGCTGTTTGGACATATGTTCAAATCTTACTTCAAACGTCAGACTTTCCATAACGCTAACAGATGCCAGACTCGGCAGTATCTGTATAGCAGGAGCAGATTCGGTAACGTCTGATTTGTGCGAATAAATTGCTGTCCAGTGAACCTTCACAGAGGTTTTCGCCACCGGTTCCTTAAGCTTCAACCCTATTACAAACGTTCCTTCCGTTTCGCTTACCTTTGCGGCAAGAGCTGCATTGAGAATGTGTTTTTCTGATTTGTCAAATACCTCTGTATCACCATAAATTGTGGTATTTCCCGGCTGATCCAGTCCGAGAATTACTGAAACTCTGCTTATGCCGAGTCCGTGTGTAATCGGTTCAGAGAAGAAACACTGTCCTGTTTTACCGCCAAGAGGCATATGTATTTCTTCAACCCCAGATGAAACCGAAAATTTATTTCCGATGTTGTCCATTTCATAACCGCTTTTGTCACGGCTTTCACCGGAATATTCACGAACACTTTCGTTGTTGTCATTGAAAAAGGAACTCAGTTCATCTGTAAGGTCACTGTATATATACTGATAAAAAGGCATTCTGATTATTCTTTCAATATTCATTACGCCCCTGTTGTTTTCAAGCATTATTTTTGCAAGACAAATAGGAGGTTTTACTATATTATCCTGTAAAATCATCTGTATGCCTTCATCACGAAATTTCTGTATAAGACGTTCTTCAAGTCTGTCAACAACAATTTCGGTGTTCATTTTACATACAGAAAATCCTGTCGGCGGTGATGTTATTCCTCCTTTAAAGGAATCATTGACCGTTTCAACCGAACCTGTTTCGCCCTCAGCATGAAGAAGTATGTGAAGCGGAAATTCGAGTACTGCCGTGTCTCCGTCCATCGCCTGGGTTCTGCTGTCGAACGAAATCTGCATAATATTGTCATCGCCGTACTTCATACCTGTAAGTCGGAGATTGTATGAAAAATTTATATCAGAATCGTGTATTCTTCTCATAACTGTAACACGAAGCATCGCATTTTCTCCCGCCTGTACCATAACTGGCAGTGTCTGCTTTATCATGACAGACTCTGACATATAGACAACTTCAGCCTGCTCGTAAAAACGTTTTGCCATACTGCACGCCTGCTCCGGCTCAGAAGATGTCATATAAAAACGATAGTTTTCCGATATGCTGTCACGGTTATCTCCATTTTCCGTTGAATATTCAGAATGAACCGCTGCCTTGTAGTATTCATCATATTCAATGCAGAGGTAACGCACTGTTGCCTCTGATTCACACGACTCTTTTTCAAGTGATTTAAGCGGAATAAGAAGCGGTTTGTCTATAACAATTTCACGCCCTGCAAAATCAAGTGCTGCACCAGGCTGTATGGCTATTGTACCATCATCAACCTTCAGTACTGCCATTCCGAACAGAACACCGTTTCCGTGGAGAAAACGATTTAAAAAACGGCGTTTATTGTTCATGTATTTCTGTTCTGCATCAAGAGTATCTGCTGACAGAAACTTTCCATAATAATAACGGTTTCTTACAAACGGAAAATATTGTAATTCCTTCAAAGTCTGTTCATCTCCTTTGCATAAGTATCGATCTTCCATCAAGACAAATATCAGGAGGAAGAACCGTTTCGGCTCCGTCAAGCCATGACGGATCTACAAATACCAGCTGCATTCTCATGTGTGAAGGCTTACACTGATGTATTATCTGTAAAAGAGCCTGATGCTGTGTTTCCGAGTGTACCGCATCTGACGGCACAATAACTGTAAATCCAAAATAATCCTTTTGATAATCCTTACTGTTTAAAATCCGTATTGCCTCTGACGGATCTGATGTAAGGTAATTTTCTATAATAATAGGTTTCTGACCTATGTACAATTCAACCATACGGCTTATCATTTCCGGCGTTCCTGTTTTTCTGAACAGCTCAACCGCCTCAGGCAGTAATGTTCGAAGCTGTTGTTCACTCCATAATGCTCCGTTTCTAATGCCGATCCATACCGAAAGCCATTCAAGGAAATCACGGTCTGCCGATTCAATATCATAATAAACAGGCATACGGGTAATTTTTTCGTTCATTTCTTCATAAACATTCTGAAAAATACTGAGAAATCTTGCTGTAAAATCAGCTGATTCCTCATCAGACTGATAAACCTCAGGCAGATACGAAAGCCAGTTTTCATTGTCAAGCCATATTCTGAGCTGTTTTACCGAAAGAGGAATATCACTGCTTCCCTGAAAACGTATAATAAACCAGATATAACGTCCTTTAAGTCCTCCGAACATAATATCACGGCGATTTGAAAAAACGGCTGTTTTACAGCTTTCAAAAATCATTTCCTTTTCAGATGCAGTGTATTTGTTATCAGAAAGCCATTCCTGTGCAGTTCTGCTGATGCCATATGCTGAGAACTGTATGTTATCCGAAGTAAAAAATGAAACTGTAACTGATGTATTCTGTCTCCATTCGCCGAGAATTTCCGCACGTCCCCAGATTTTCCCCGTTTCACCGCTGTCAACAACTCTTGAACAGTAAACGCCGTAGCCAAGTGAAGGATCGTCCATATACATACCATAATCGTCATATCTGATATTATGGTTTGTACCTGTTCTGAAGTCGGACTCTTTATTCCACAAATAGTATCTTGCACGAAGTTTCATTTAAAATTTCCTCCTTACATGGCAGAACATTTTAATTCAAGCGTTTTCAGGTAAGGCAGACCGTTTTCAGGCAGGATTATATCACCGCTTCTGTTTGTTCTTACACCGTCCTGACTGCACTTTACAACAAGCTCCTGTATCTGCACGACCTGTGGCATTCTGTCGATTTCAGCATAGATACTGCTGTACAAAATCTGTTTGCCGAATGAATGGTACTCATCTGCAAAAAGTTCCTCTATATGCCGTCTTATATCTTCTTCTGACTTTGAAGAATAGGAATCCACCATCAGCACAACATATATTTCAATATCTGCATATTTCGGAAAAAATATCTGAAGCTGTGTACCTATAAGACGTGCCTTTTCAAGATGTCTCTGAAGTATTTCACGGTAAATACGGTTTTCTGCCGTTTTTTCCTCACCTGTATACGGCTCAACCGCTATATGAACACTGTTGCTTTTGTACGCTCCTGCTGTAATACGACAGTTCCTTATCATAAGTCCGGGAGCTGTCCTCACAAGAGTTTCATAATCCCTGCATGTTACCGCCCTTGTCGGAATGCGCCTTGCTTTCTGATAACGGTTTCTGCATTCTTCAGGAGTTTCAGGTGATGCACCGCCTGTAAGATCCTCATAATACCCGATATCGGAAATGTTATCCCATACAGGTGACGACGTAATCTCACCACTTTTTATACATCCTTTTTCAGCAAGAGTGTGTGACATTGAGGTAATCCACAGCTCTCCGTCGGGAACTCTGCCGTGTATACCGTCACCAAACGAAATTTTACCTGCTGTTTCATCAAAGAAATACACTCTGTCAAGATGGCTTGCTTTTAATAGGTCGTCGGTTTTTTCCCACAAGTACCACTTCTTATCATATTCATCATTTATAAAAAGTGAAAAGCTTTCCGCTGTAATATCAGTACAGTTAATATCAAATTCCTGATAAGGAAAACCAGTACCCTTTCCCGGATGCAGAAGATACTGATCAGGCTTTTCGGAAACGACTGCCAGTACCGTCTTATCCTCCATCTGTTTATTCACCTTTACACGGATAAAGTCATTTTCATAACTAACATTTTCCGGTTTAAAAATAATATAACCTGTATCATCGTTATACAGAAACTGCATTTCCAGATTTTCCGTAGCATAGTTTTTCCTGAAAATTTTCTCTGACGGCTTTTTGGGATCAGTCTGTGTATATATCAGATATGAAGTCTGTCTTTTCTGACACACTCTGAAAACATCGGTATATATACCCGTAAGCAGCGGCGGAACATCATAACAGCATTGTTCAAGCGTAAAGCTGATTCTGTCTGCACTGACATTTTCCGGAATTTCCACAACAATTCTTCCAGATACCGTAAATGCTGCTGTTTCATCTGTTAAAATCCTGCATTTATGAAGTTTCCTTTCTGTTCCTGCCTGAGCTGTAAACTCAGCCAGTTTCGGATAACCCTCCTGTATCGGATTACGCTTTACAGGATAATTATTGAAAATATCCAGATAGAGCGAAAGCTGTCCTGCATTCTGGACAGTCTTTGAAAGCACAACCGTGAATGTTTTGCCTGCCTCAGGCTTTTTCCCGAAAGGATACCACTCCATACAGCTGAGTGCTGAAATTTCCTGACAATTTATCGTTGCATCATCAGAAATCATTTTTTCTGCTTCTGCTCCGTTTATATATGCATCTTCTGTCAGTGTAAGGCACATATCACCAGAATAAAAAGGAGTTTCCGAGAGAATTTTTTTCTGTTCACTACAGTTAAAGTATATACGTCCGTATGACGGAAGGCGTCCGGCACATTCTGCTCCCAGCAACTGAAGGAAGTAATGTTTCATGGAATTTTCACGATGATTAAGATAATACTGCTGTGCTTCCTTAAGCCATGAAAGCAATTCAAGAAAAGTTATGCCCGGATCATGTTCGTTATAGTCTGTCCATTCGGGACAGATAAGTGAAATCCTGTGCTTTGCCTGTTCAAGTATTTCATTGTATGTTTCATCATCAAGCTTTATCTGTGGGAGCATTGTCGTTCACCTCCGTATTTATTTAATTTCTTTCCGTACGCACTTCGTGTGTACCGCTTACAGCAAGACTGAAAGCCTGTCCTGTAAGATGATTAAGATCAAGTTCTTTTTTATGGTCATTCTGTATTGAGAATGCTCTCATTACAAAATTTTCAACGTAAGCTACCCCGCTTACACTTCTTACTGCATTTTCTATCTGACGCTGATGCGGAAACTCTCCTATTCTCCAGCCCTTGCCGTCAAAATTTCCGGTTATAGGGTGTAAAAATTCCTCAATACGTTTCTGCACCTGTTCCTTTATACGGAATATACGGCTGTTGTCCGTAACTCTGATAGTGGCGTTTACACTTATACTGATATATCTTGGATGAATAATATAAAAGCTCTCCGGCGAAAGCGAAACCGGACGACAATCATCTATCACCCGTCTCAGCTTGTCACATATCTGTTCAAAGCCGGTCGATTCTTTTGAAAAATCCGAAAGCATTATGATAAGCGTAACACTTCCTGCTTCACGTTCGCCATCTGCGTTATATCCCGATATGCACTTCACTTTAAGTATACTTCTGTCTGTCTGCAAAGCAATATTTTCGTAGTCGGCGACTGTAACGCACTGACCGTTATTCTGAAATTCCGATGCAGTTCTTTCAGTAGCGGAGTGAAGTGATTCCATGTCGTTTCCACCGAAAAACGGGAGTGGATTTGAAATTTCAGTAATCAGTCCGAGTGCATTACGACTTCCCCATTCAGTGCCGGATAATATATTACCGCTTTTTCCGCCACCGATAGAATAATTTATTCTTATGTGATCTCCTTTGCCACAGCATGGGATTTTACCACGTTCGCCATCACCAAAGAAAATCAGACCTTCATTCTTATCTATCCGATAATGTCTGTCTTCTGCCTCTGAGAACCAGAAATGTTCCACAGCTGTCCATCTCACCCATAGTCTCTGCAGCATTCCGTACTGATCGTATTCAGGATCTGCCATACCCATACGGAGCATCTTTTCAGCCTCTGAACTGCTGTGAAGTTCAAGTTCATCGACATACACCCGTACGTCTGCTATATTTCTGTCAGGAAGATGACAGATAAAATTCGGTTCAGCAGCAGGCAGATTGAAGTAAACCGGAGGCATATCCCAGCAGTTTCTGACTTCCGTACAGTTAAAATCCATTCTCATAATATACGGACGCTGACATGTATTAGACTGTCTGTATATATGAGCATCATCAACAGCTCTTATCCAGTAATTTTCATAACCGAACAGTTCTGTTTTTCTGAAACCGCTGTTTTCGAATATGACCATAATGCCTGTACGTTCAAACTGTCCTGTATCATCATAAATGTTAAGCGGTTTCCAGCCGTTGTCTGTCATATACTCCCATCGGAGTGCAGGCATTCTGCCGGAGTGCTTATTGTCGACAACTGTAAGAATTCTGTAAGGTCCATCGTTAAGCGGTGAAGAAAGTCCGAAATAAACTGTCGGTTCAGTCTGCTGCATAGGCGAAAAGAATACAAACTGACTATCCGCATCGCAGGTATGCCGTATCATCTGATTTTCGGTAATTACATAATCTGCCTTAATCGGTTCATTACATTCATAACGAAAAAATATATGTGCTGTCAGCGGGAGATGATACACGATATTCGGACGATACATATTTTCTATCTGAACAATTCTCGCACGGATATATCTGTGTTCTTCTGCTTCAACAAGCACTGGTACTGCATCATCAGGACATCTGAACTCAAGACTGTAGGTTTTCTTGCCGTCAACAGGAGAAAACGTTTTTCGAAGTTCCGGATGACACTGAAGTGATTTCCAGCCTTTGCCATTATAGTACTCCCACGCAACAGATGAAATCCAGGAAACTATAAGTTCTTCCTCATGCAGATCAGATTTTCTCATGACCATCTTCCAGCTGCCGCTTGGTTTCTTTTCAGCTTTTGTTTCAGGTGGTGGCGGAAAAGATACCGAAATCTGCATTGAAACGACAGCTCCTGCCTTTGACAATACCTCGTCCGAGGCAATATACAAAGCATCAAACAGAACAGGAACTTCTCCGAACGGCGAAAACCATTCATCTTCCGCAACGCCGTATTTTGTGATTACAACATCAGGCTTTATATCTCTGCCCTGCGTACTCAGATAAACACCATCTGATGCAAGTGATGCCTCAGGTCGTATTTTTTTAAGAGTAAACCTGATTTTATCAGCAGGATTTTCGTCTTCCTCATTGATGAAAAATTCAGGCTTGTCCGCATTCTTTTTCAAAATTAATGCATCTTTTGAAGAATAAACCTCTGAAAAAGGCTCCCATCCGTTTTCAGAAGCATATTCTATTTTCAGTTCTTCATTTTTATATGCAAGTTCAAAATATTCGGCTAAATACGCCTCGCCTTCTTTTTTCTGCTGTTTTATATGCAGACATATTATTCCCTCACCTATAATATGCATAAGACCGCTTTTACAGCCAATTTCCACAACATGTGAATTCTGATTTTCTGTTTTCTTTCCAAAAAGAACAAATGAAGGATTTTCGCCGTCATCAGCACGGTTATAAACTGTACTTATGAGATCGGCACTGCCATCGGTCATAATTATTTTTTCAATATGTGCAGATGTAACACAAACATCGTCAAGAGTTGTAAATCCGGAATTTTCTTCTTCACCCTCAGGCATCTGTGCTGTGAGAACAGTCCCCTCAGGAAGTATCACATTTTCCTGTACCTGTTCCGACGAAAATCCAACCTTTACATATCCTGCGGAGGTTTCAGATGAACGCAGATATGTACCCATGAAACGACAGAAATCCACACGGTTTTTTTCAACTGTACGATTGAGACGCCTTACTGTTCCCGAGTGCATCTGTGCAAACAGTTCAATAAGTGTCATACCCATATCAGGCTCATCAGGATTCGGCTTCCACTCAGGTGTATAGCTTTCCGCAAGCTCCAGCATACGTTCACGAAGCTCATTTTCACTGCGTTTGTCAAGCTCAGGTATTCTCTGCATCTTCTATTCCTCCTTTACTTTATGAATATTATTTTTAAGAATTTGTGTATATCATTACACACCTTCCTGAATATAGTACGGAAATACAAGGTTAAACGGGGTATTTGTTGCCCTTACACGATACTGAATATCAAGTATCAGCATTCCTTTACCGATTCCCGATGTATCAACATCAACTTCAACTTCTATAATTCGTGTTTCCCACTTACGGAGTGCCTCCTTCACGCAACGTCGTATTTCAGCTATTTCGTCAGTCTGCATATTGCTGAACACATACTTGTAAAGATCGCACCCAAATTCAGGCAGCATCACACGTTCGCCCTTTCGGGTAGACAGAATAATACGTATTGACTGTGCTATATCCTCTTCCTGTGATGCGCTCCTTATACTTCCCGTCTGACGATCAACACTTACCGGAAATCTCCAGCCTGTTCCGAGAAAAGCCTTTTCAGACTGTGCCATAATCAACACACCTCTTATCAGTTAAGTTTAAGCATACTGCCCTTAATCTGTGCAACACCTCCGGATTTTACCGTAAGATTTGCATCTGCCTTTATTTCAGCAGTCGAACCCGAAATACTGAGCTGACCTGCTTTCTGTTCAATCTTCTGACTGCCTTCGATTTTAACAGCCGAGCTTACAATCGATGCACCGCTTGATTCAAGCTTTATTACATCTTTTCCGCCGACAGACAGCACAAGCTTTTTGTCTGCCTTGACAGTTACTGCTCCGCCTTCCGCATCAATTTCAAGTGAATTCTTTTTATCCTTGTCTGTGACGGTTATTTTTTTCGCTTCCTCTGAAATTTCCAGCATATACCCGCCAACCGTCTTCATCTGAATTACAGCCTTATCCTTGGTATCCTGAATATATATTTCATTCCCGGCTTTTGTACGGATTGTCTTTTTTTCATTTTCAGAATTATCAGTACAGTTTTTCGGAACGCCCTGTTTTCCCAGAACTGACGAAATCACAACCGGTGATTCAGCCGAAATCATAGCCAGCAGAACCAGTTCACCGACTTCCGGCAAAAAGTGCATTCCATACGCTTCACCGCCATACGGCACCGACAGATTTGCCCAGACTTCATTTTTTCCTGTTTCATACAAAGCACTTAGCTGTACCTTTACCTGATTCGGATGATCCTTGTCGTAATTCTGAAGTATTTTACCATAGCAAAAAGGTTGATTTACCATGTTATATTCAAAATTACTGCTCTGATTTTCAGATATATCGAACATTTATGACCACCCTTTCACTGTAAATTCTGTAACAAAACCCGTCTCATTTATTTTGTGATGCACTGTATCAATCCAGAATTTTTTACTTTCATAACTTTTCTGAATACCGTTTATAACAATGCATCTTCCCGGAATAATTTCCGGAAGTCCCACACACACGCCTCTTGCGGTCTGACGCTCCGCAATACTCTTTTTAAGAATATATTCTGCCGCTGCTTTTACGCCGTTTGAATCTTCAGCATATCTCATCTGCAAAAACCTTTTCTGAGCCGATGAGACAGCACTTTTCTGCGTTGAATCTGATTTTCCCGAAGATTTTCCGAGAAGTACCGTTGTCGGGTCTGTGCCAACAGCGTTGCTTACCTGAATTTCAAAATTCGCATAAGCCGAAGTTATACTGAAATCAAAAAGACTCTGACCAAGTTTCAGCGACACCGACTGTGATTTTTCACGCTTGTCTATCGCCTGAAAATAGGCTTTTCCGTCAAAAATGTAGAATTCCTTTCCTGCAAGCGGACAAAGTACGTCACATATATACCTGTAATCACTCATTCCCTGACAGGACATAAATGCTCTCGGTTGTTCATTTGATGAATCAATAGTACCTTTTTTCAGCACATTACTGTAATTACCAATAATTGCATTTATAATATCAGAATACTTTTTTTCAGTGTAATAATTACTACTGAAATTCTGCGACATAAGGTATATGGCATCAAAGCCCGTAATTCTTATCTGCTGATCCGTGCCATAGTATTCAAACTGAATTTCTCCGACAAATCCTGAAAATATTTCATGAAAAACAGAACCATATCCCACTTCAACCTGCATTGTATCTCCGAGACTTACAGTTTCCCTGAATTTACTTCCTTCAAGGTCATAAGCATCACCAACAACCACACTTACAGAGCTTCCTTCATCATGACAAAGGTATGTATCCACTTTTTCAATCAACAGCATTTTGCCTTTTTTGGTTTCCTTGGCAGTAACGGAGCTGTACTGAGTACCTCCGATTTTAACACGCACCGCAGGAACTTTAAAATCACCATAAGTTTCAGCAAGTGCCGAATATGTCCCCGAACTTTTTTTCATCAGATCAGCCATATTTTTTCCTTTCAGTTAAGCTTTTACAGTGGTGGAAGTACCAGCATCATTCCCGGCGTGACGTCAAGCGGATCGGATATATCATTTGCCTCTGCAATAACACGCCATTGTCCTGCATCATCATATTCCTGTTATGCCATCTGAAAAAGCTGTGTGCGTTCATAAACAGGTCTGTATTTTGTACGATCTGGCGACTGAGGTGTATTATCATTCTGAAGTGCCGAGTCAATGTCTATACTTTCCTGAAATGTTGCAGTAAAATTTGCCTGTACCGGCGTACCATCTTTTGCATACATCGTGTAACGATATTCAAGATTTTTGAGGATTCCGACAAACTGTTCTTCTCCCCACTTGACTTTGCATACCGGCTGACGATGAAGTTCAGCTATTTCACCATTCAACTTACGGACAGCATTGACCTTTTCACGGGCGTCCTCTATGACCTCTTCAGTAAAAACACCGTCTTTGGAAAGCTTAGCACCTGTATATGTAAGAATATAAAATTTCACTTCAAGTTCATTTTTCTTTTTTTGCTGTACTGAAAGTATTTTTTGTCCGTCTTCACCAAATTTACTGTTTTCAAGTACCTTAAAATTTTCCATAACTATATCAATAGTACTTGTTGAACTTTTTCCTGTTTCTTACTCTATTTTAGCAGCAACTGCCGGCATACATAT
>JAFQBO010000035.1 GCA_017416665.1 Oscillospiraceae bacterium | reverse complement strand
CCAAAGGCTCTGCCTTTGGAAACCGCAAACTTTTGAAAAAGTTTGATCAAAACTTTTAGTTTTGTGAATACAGACTTTTTCGACAAACTGACACTCTGATTTTGCAGAGTGCTTTTTATTTGCAAAAATGCCGTACGGTGGAAAACTTGTTGTTATATCTGCTTAGTAATTTTTCGAATGAAATTGGATAATTGACGAAAATAGCAGAAATTCTTCATTAATAATTGACAGAAACGTTATTATGAGTTATAATTAATTAAAGTGTATGTTGGATAATTGCGTGTACTTGAAAACAGACGGCTTTTCTGACAAATCAAGCATTTTATAAGGGGTTTAAATGAAAATTTGTTATGTGTCTTCTTCCGGTGGTCACTGGGAAGAACTGATGTGTCTTAATGAACTTTGTCAGAAATATGACTGCTTTTTTGTTACCGAAAACGGTGGCCAGGCTGATGAGTACAAAGGTAAGAATAAACTGTACACAGTAAGTCAGATTAACCGCAATGAAAAAGGCTTTTTCAAAAAGTTTATAAAGCTTTTTTTTAATGCAGGAAAAATACTGAAAACAGAAAAACCTGATGTCGTTATCACAACCGGTGCTTTGGTATCATTCCCGTTCTGTCTTGTGGGTAAGCTGAAAAGGAAAAAAATCATTTATATAGAGTCATTTGCAAGAGTTGATAAAAAATCACTCACAGGAAGACTTGTTTATCCTTTTGCCGATCTTTTTCTTGTTCAGTGGGAACCTATGCTTAAATGCTATCCAAAGGCAGAATATGTCGGCGGAATTTTTTAAAGAGGTAATAAAATGATTTTTGTAGCGGTAGGCACTCAGAAGTTTCAGCTTAATCGTTTACTGATACTTATTGATAATCTTATTGAAAATAAAATTATAACTGATGAGGTTTTTGCTCAGATTGGAAACTGTGACTATATTCCGAAAAATTACGGATATACAGACTTTCTTGACAAATCCTCATTTGATGAATATATAAAAAAATGCCGTCTGCTGATTACTCACAGTGGTGTTGGTACTATTATTTCAGGTATAAATTCAAGAAAGCCTGTAATTGTTTTTCCGAGACTGAAAAAATACAACGAGCATGTTGATGATCATCAGCTTGAGATTGCACAGTCTTTTACTGAGCAGAATTATGTGCTTATGTGTGGTGAAAATGATTCGCTTGAAAAAATTATAGAACAGTCCCGGACACATAAGTTTGACAGATATGTCTCACAAAGGAAAAATATGATTTCACGCATTGATAAATTTCTTCAATCTATATAATAAGGAGAACCATGTATAATGGATACAGAACTCAGAACGCTCCAGCTTACCATTCTTGATATAGCACTGGAATTTCAAAGAATTTGTGAAAAACATAATCTTAAATATTTTCTTATAGGTGGTTCACTGCTCGGTGCTGTAAGACATCAGGGCTTTATACCATGGGATGATGATATGGATGTCGGTATGCTCCGTGAGGATTATGAACGCTTTCTGGAAATATGTCCGAAAGAACTTGGAGAGGAATTTTTCCTTCAGACATATAAAACTGATGAGTACTACACACATCCGTTTGCCAAAATACGTCTGAACAATACCTCCCTTGTTGAGGACTACAGTCAGAATTCAAAACAGCATAACGGCATTTATTTTGATATTTTCCCGTATGACAATATGCCTGAAAGCAAAATAAAACAGAAGTTTCATTATTTTTCATTTAAATGTCTGAAATGGGCGGCAATGGGAAAAAATGATTATTATTTTATTGAGACCAAAAAAAGAAGATTTGCAAAATTTATGAGCTTTGCATTGTTTTTTTTAAGCAAGAAAAAGGTTATACGTATGTGTGACAATGTATGTTCAATGTTTAATAAAAAAGTGTGCAAAAATGTTATAAATATGGGTGGTGCTTATAACTACAATGAGTATACACTCAGAACAAATCTTGAAAACCTTTCTGAACTCGATTTTGAAGGATATAAGTTTTCTGTCCCTGCAAATTATAAGGAACTGCTGTCAAACATGTATGGCGACTATATGAAGCTGCCGCCTGTTGAACAGCGTGGAAAACAGCATAACATGGTAAAGATAGATAAAGGCAGCTACAAAATAAAAAACAAAGCTGCTGCTGAGGTGGAACAGGTGTAAAAATGTTAAAGATACTGATAATAAATACGGTCTGGTTTCGTATAAACGGTATGTCGAATATCATTATGAATTACTACAGATTTATGGATAAATCAGATCTGAAATTCGATTTTGTTGTAAACAGTGAAATAAATGACATTTATAAAAATCAGCTTGACAATAACTATTTTCTTTTGCATAAACGAAAGAAAAAGCCGTTTGCCTATATAAAAAAGCTTTCGGAAATTATTAAAAAGGGCAATTATGATGTTGTTCATATTCATGGTAATTCCGCTCTTATGCAGATTGAACTTGAGGCAGTTAAAAAAAGTAAATCTGACTGCAAGGTAATTGTACATTCACATAATACAACCTGTAGTCACATGAAACTTCATAAACTGCTTTACAAAAGATTTTCCAAATCCTATGACTATGCAATCGCCTGCAGTGACAAGGCAGGAGAATGGCTGTTCAGAGACAGTGAATACATGGTTCTGAAAAATGCTGTTGATACAGACAGATTCAGTTTTAACCATGATGCACGCAGTGAATTCAGAAAAAAACTCGGAATATCCGAAAAAACTTTTGTTGCAGGTCATGTCGGACTGTTCAATGAACAGAAAAACCATACTTTTTTAATTGATATTTTCTGTGAACTACAGAAAAAAAATCCTGATTCTGTTTTACTTCTTCTTGGTGAAGGTCGTCTTCAGGAACAGATAAAGGATAAAATAAAACAGCTGAAAATTGAAGACAAGGTTATTTTTACAGGAAATGTTTCGGACACGGAAAACTATTACAGTGTAATGGACGCTTTTGTTATGCCGTCCCTGCATGAAGGTCTTCCGCTGACGCTTGTTGAAGCACAGTGTTCGGGACTTCCGTGTATAATTTCAGATACTATTACAAAATCAGTTAAGCTTACCAAAAATGTTGAATTTCTGTCATTGGAAGACACACCTGCAAAATGGGCAGATGAAATTACGAAAAAAGTAAATCCGTCAGACAGAAAATCATACGACGATGAAATAGCAAAGCATGGCTACTCCATAAAGCATGAAGCAGCAAAGCTTTCGGATTTTTACAGGAAAATTTCTGAAAAAAGATAAATAAAGGGGATTCTTATGAAAGGTATAATTTTGGCGGGCGGTTCGGGAACTCGTTTATATCCGCTTACAAAGGTAACATCAAAACAGCTTTTGCCTGTATATGACAAGCCGATGATCTACTATCATTTGTATGTACTTATGAATGCAGGTATAAGGGATATTCTTATTATTTCAACACCGCAGGATACACCACGTTTTGAAGAACTTCTTGGTGACGGTCATCAGTTCGGACTCAATCTCTCATACAAGGTTCAGCCGTCTCCTGACGGTCTTGCACAGGCTTTCATAATCGGTGAGGAATTTATCGGTGATGATTCATGTGCAATGGTACTGGGTGACAATATTTTTGCAGGTCATGGCCTCAAAAAAAGACTCAGACAGGCTGTTGAAAGAGCTGAAAAGGAAAACCTTGCGACAGTTTTCGGTTATTATGTTGACGATCCCGAAAGATTCGGTATCGTTGAATTCGATAAGGACGGAAAGGCTGTTTCAATAGAAGAAAAGCCTGAAAAACCAAAGTCAAATTACTGTGTTACAGGTCTCTATTTTTACGATAAAAGAGTTGTTGAATACGCAAAAAGTTTAAAGCCGTCGGCAAGAGGAGAACTGGAAATTACTGATCTTAACAGAATTTATCTTGAAGCCAATGAGCTTAATGTTGAACTTCTCGGTCAGGGATTTACATGGCTTGATACGGGTACACATGAAAGTCTTGTTGAAGCGTCAAATTTTGTAAAGACTATCGAAGATCATCAGCACAGAAAGATTGCCTGTCTTGAAGAAATAGCATATCTTAACGGCTGGATAAGCAGGGAAGAGGTTCTTGAAGCGTATGAAGTTCTGAAGAAAAATCAGTATGGTCAGTACCTTATGGACGTTTTAAACGGAAAATACATTGATTAATTTGCAATAGGAAAAGAGAATAGATTTTTTATGAATTCAAATATTGATTTTGTGATTACCTGGGTCGACGGAAACGATCAGAACTGGCTTGAGGAAAAAAGAAAGTATAATCCTGATCTTACAAAGGTTGATGACGGTGAATCAAGATTCCGTGAATGGGATTTGCTGAAGTACTGGTTCAGAAGTGTTGAAAAAAATGCTCCTTGGGTAAGAAAAATTCATTTTGTTACATATGGTCATCTGCCAAAGTTTTTAAATGTAGAGCATCCTAAGCTTAATATCGTAAAGCATGAGGACTATATACCGAAGCAGTATCTGCCGACTTTTTCGTCACATCCTATAGAAATGAATATGCACCGAATCAATGATTTGTCCGAGTGCTTCGTTTACTTCAATGACGATATGTATCTGAATGCACCTGTCTGTCCTGAGGATTTTTTCAAAGACGGTAAACCATGTCTGGAAGCGGTTGAGGCGTGTATCAGAGCGACGGATATTAATGAGGTCTATCAGCATATCATGCTTAACAATATTGCGGTTATCAATAAGAATTTCAGTAAACGCAGTGTTGTGAAAAATAACTTTTTCAAGTGGTACAATCTGAAGTACGGAAAGGATCTTATCAGAAATATATGCCTGTTTCCGTGGGGATGTTTTCAGAATATCATCAACAGACATCTGCCTGTACCACTTCTCAAATCAACCTTTTCAAAGGTATGGGAAGCGGAATATGAAGTACTCGATAAAACATCTTCAAATAAATTCAGAGCGATAACAGACGTAAATCCGTATCTTTTCAGATACTGGGATATTATGACGGGAAATTTTGTACCGAAAAAACAAAAGGGAAAAGCTTATCATATCGGTGTGGATAATACTGAAAATCTGAAAAATGACATAATTCATGCAAAGTCAAAGCTTATATGTGCAAACGACACATCATGCGTGGAGAATTTTGAGAAAATAAAAATGGAAATAAATGATGCTTTTTTGATGCGTTATAAGGAAAAAAGCTCTTTTGAACTGTAAATATTAGGAGAAAACAATGAAAATTTCTGTAGTAATGACTACATATAACGGGGAAAAATATCTGACTGAGCAGCTTGATTCACTCAGAAATCAGTCGAGATTGCCTGATGAAGTTATAATTTGTGATGATGGTTCATCTGACACCACAAATTCACTTGTTGATGATTATATAAAAAAATATTCCCTTAATGGCTGGATACATAAAGTCAATGAAGTTAATCTCGGCTGGAGAAAAAACTTTATGGAGGCTATAAGAATGTCGTCAGGTGAACTGATTTTTACCTGCGATCAGGACGATATATGGTATGCCGACAAGCTTGAAATTATGGAAAAGGCTATGCAGGAAAACAAAAAAATACAGCTTCTTGTATCCGATTACGATTCTGAATACAAAGACAGCAAAAAGATCTATCAGAGTGACTGCATTTACAGATATGAATTTGACAAAAAATTCATGTTTATAAAGCGCCCAGGTTGTGTTTACTGCTTCAGAAGAGAGCTTTTTGATACGGCAGAAACAATGTGGTTTGATTATTATCCGCATGATGCAGTTCTGTGGCGTGCGGCACTGGTGACAGACTCGCTCTATGTTTACAAACAGCCGCTTATCTACTGGAGACGTCATGAAACAACAGCAACAGGTCATGACAAGAGAGATGCTGAGTCAAAAATAGTTTCAATGGAATATTACCTTGAAGCAATTGACAAATTGATTGAATTTATCGAAAACAACAAAATCGAAAATAAAAAACAGAAAAAAATGCTTATTGACCGCTGCAGGGAGTGGTGTGAGCTGAGAATAGATTTGATGAAGACAGGAAAGCTTTCAAAATGGATAAAGCTTTCGGGTTATATCGGTAATTATTATAACTGCAAATCATATCTTGCAGATTTGGTTATGGCAAAAAATAAGTAGGTGATTTACGGAAAATATGAAGAAATTACATGTAAAGTCTGTAAAAGACTTATGCTTTTATATTTTTCTTGTATGTATTCTTTTGTATTATTCTTTCAGAAAAGCACTTGTTGATTACAGTGTTTTTGATTTTTCGCTTTATCTTGCAATTCCTTTTTTTGCACTCAAATTTTTACTTGAGGACAGATATACCGTAAAGGAATTTGTTATAAATATAGTCCTGCTTGTGCTGGGAATAATTTCGACCCTTATAATCAGTAACACGTCAATTCTGATTTCCTTCTGTATTGTAATCGGAATGAAAAATATTGATTATAAAACAGCACTGAAATTTGTATTCTGGATAAGGCTTACAACCTGTATTCTTATTATGCTGGGAACATTTTTTGGTGTTGTTGAGAATCTAGTTGAAACAAGAGACAGCGGAATGTCAAGATATTCAATGGGTTACGCTCATCCGAATACATTCGGGATTTACTGCTTTGTTATTATTTCACTGTGGTTTATTCTATATGGCGAAAAATACTGGAAAATGAAAGTTGTTATTGCTTCACTGGTGAATATTTTTCAGTTTACGCTTACAAACAGCCGAACATCTTTTTTACTTATTCTGCTGTTTCTGTGTATGGTGGTATATTCAAAATGCGTCAGAAACACAAAGCTTTTTGCAAGAATTTCACCTTATGCAATGATTATTTTCTTCCTTGTAAATCTGTTAATGCCTCTTACGCTTAATTATGCAATAGGAACTGTGCTCAACGATCTTCTTAACTCAAGAGTTTCGCTTTCGGGAGACTTTCTCAGAGTTTATGGTATCGACTTGTTCGGTCAGGTTATTGCAAACAAAACAGGCAGGGAATACTGGCATCTTGATTCGGGATTT
>JAFQBO010000291.1 GCA_017416665.1 Oscillospiraceae bacterium | reverse complement strand
TGTACAGAAAATATTCAAAGCATATCTCAGCGGAAAAGGTCTGAATGTAATTTGCGATGAGCTGAACAGGATGTCGGATGAAATTGCGTGGCATAAAAATAGTGTCAAATATATTCTTACAAACGAAAAATACATAGGTGACTGCTTGTGGCGAAAAAAGTATACCGAAAACAATTTTCCATTCCGAAAATGTGTAAATCATGGCGAGGCAGAACAGTATTATGTTACAGATAATCATGAACCGATAATTTCAAAAAGTGATTTTGAAGCAGTTCAGAAACTTTTACAAATAAAGTCTGAGCATTATGGAAATAAGGTACATAAAAGCTACCCTCTCAGCAGAAAAATCATATGTAAAAACTGTGGTTCGATATATAAGCGAAGATGTGTAAATAATATCATCTACTGGAATTGCAGTAAACATGATTTCAAGGCAGCAGACTGTGAGTCTGTAAGACTTGAGGAAGAAAAAATATACAGAGCGTTTACTGTGATGTACAATAAACTGAAAATAAATTATACAGTTATTTTTCAGCCTGTGATTTCACAGCTTCAGGAACTCAAAAACAAAAAGTTCAGCAGTAACAAGCAGTACAGCGAAATTATGAAAGAAATTGCCAAACTCAAAGAACAGACTCATGTCCTTGCAAGGCTTAAAACAAAAGGCTTTCTTGATGACAGTAAATACCTTGAACAGACAACAGAGCTGAACTCCAAAATTGAAAAACTAAACCGAGAACTTCAGAAGATTTCAAGCTGTGATGATGAGGATGATGTAATTGAAAAGATTAAGGATGTGGCTTCCATAATCGAAAGCGGAACTGAACTTATGACAGAATTTGACGAGATTATGTTTGAAAGCCTGGTTGAAAAGATTGTTGTGAAAAATCAGAAAGAACTTGAATTTCAGATGTATGGCGGATTGAAATTTACAGAAAGGCTGGTGTGATATGAAGAAAAACAGAACAATCCCATTCGGATACATGATGAAAAACGGTGAGATTGAAATTGAGCCTGTTGAAAGCAAGGCAGTACAGGAAATTTTCAAGCTGTACATTGACGGAAGTTCACTCATGACAATTGCTGGATATATGAAAAGTCAAGGTGTTTCGTACAATGGCATAAACAATATATGGAACAAAAATATGGTTAAGCGTATTCTTGAAAATGAAAAATATATCGGTAAGGAAAATTATCCGAGAATTATTGATGATGAAATTTTTTTCAGTGCCAATAACAAAAAGAAAGTTCGTGCAAGTATGGCAGCAGAAATTTCAGAAGAATTACAGGCAATCCGTACTCTTACCTACTGCTCCGAGTGTGGTCACAGACTGTCGAGAATCGGCGGTAATACTCGACCTGAGAAGTGGAACTGCAAAAATCCCGACTGTTCAAAATTCGAGTACAGAATCACTGATAATATGCTTCGGGGTGTGATTTTAAATGTACTCAATACTGTAATCGCAAATCCCGAAATGCTTGAGCCGGATACGGAAATAAGCAGTTATACTCCGAGTCTTGAAGTAACCCGTCAGCAAAATGAAATCAATCGAATTATGGATTCTGCGGAAGTGGATTTTGATAAGTCAAAGGATGAAATTCTGCACCTTGCACAAATGAAATACGACTGCTGTACATACAACGACAAACCACTTAAAACCGAGCATTTGACAAACATTCTTGCTGATAAGCAACAATTAAATATAATCGACATTGACTTGCTGAAATCCTGTGTTTCAAGGATTGAAGTAAGTCATTTTTATACTATAGAAATTGAATTCATAAATGGTGTGACCATAAAAAACATTACAGAAAGGACTGAGAAAAATGACAACAGCACCAAATGTAACGATAATTCCTGCCAAAGTTCAGACGAATGAAAACAGGGATAAGTACCATCAATTAAAAGTTGCAGCGTACTGCCGAGTGTCAACGGAACAGGAAGAACAGCAGAATTCATATCAGGTTCAAATTTCTTACTACACCGATTTGATAAACAGGAAAAAAGAATGGACGCTTGCCGGTATCTTTGCAGATGAGGGCATTTCAGGAACACAAGCACGGAAAAGACCTGAGTTTTTAAAAATGATTCGACAGTGCAGAAAGAAAAAAATTGACCTTGTAATAACAAAATCTATTTCAAGATTTGCACGAAACACGGTTGACTGCATTGAGTATGTGAGAGAACTAAAAAACTTAGGGATTGGAGTGATTTTTGAAAAAGAAAATATCAACACGCTGACAATGACTTCGGAATTTATGATTTCCCTTTACGGAAGTTTTGCTCAGGCAGAAAGTGAATCGATAAGCAAAAATGTCACATGGGGTATGCAGAAAGCCTATGCCGAGGGCAAGGTGGCAATCCAGTATTCAAAGCTTCTGGGATACAAAAAGGGTAAGGATAACAAACCCGAAATTGTTCCCGAAGAAGCGGAAACCATAAAGCTGATTTATGAACTTTTCCTTGACGGTTACAGTATGACAAAAATTAAGAAAGCCCTTGAAAGCAAAGGAATTCTGACCGCCATGGGCAAGACCG
>JAFQBO010000290.1 GCA_017416665.1 Oscillospiraceae bacterium | reverse complement strand
CACCTGGCAGATCAGGTGTAAACGTTCCCTTTGGAATTGGTCGTACAGTTTTTTCAATCATATCGGCAATAAGGTTTGTATTTTCAACAACAACTTCATACGCTTTCTTTTCGCCGAGATATTTGAATTCCTCAAGCATTTCATCTGTAGTACGGAGATAAAGCGGAGGCTGATGTTCAGCATCTTTATAGCCGTTACCCGTCTGAAGAATTTTTCTGAAGATACTGTCTTCCATATCCATAAAATGGACGTCACAGGTCGCACAGACAGGAATTCCGAGATTTTCACCAAGTGCAACAATCTTTTTGTTGTAATTTTCAAGTTGTCTTACCGAACTGACCGTACCATTTCTTATCATGAATTCGTTATTCAGAACAGGCTGAATTTCAAGGTAATCATAGAATCTTGCAAGTTCCTCGATTTCCTTTTTCGGACGTTTTTCTACAATGGCGGTGAAGAGTTCTCCTGCCTCACACGCACTGCCGAAAATAAGCCCTTCTCTGTGTTTCATCAGTAATGATTTCGGCATAAGCGGTTTTTTGTAGAAACAATCTATCTGGCTGTAGGAAATAAGCTTGTACAGATTTTTCAGTCCGACACTGTTTTTCACAAGTATAATCTGATGGAATGGTTTAAGCTTTTTTACTTCAATTTTATTTGACTTGGTATTTAAGTCCGCCATTGTTTCAACGCCGTTATCCCTGACAAGACGTTCAACAAGTGTAATAAAAATCTTTGCGAGCATCATTGCATCGTCACAAGCACGATGATGGTCGAATTTTCCGAGCTTTAAGTACTTCGCAACATAGTTGAGCTTATGTCTTGAAAGTTCCGGAATCATTGAACGGCAAAGATTAAGACTGTCGATTGACACATATTCATGCTTTATATTATGACGTTCACACACTGCATCAATAAAAGCATTATCAAATCTTGCATTATGTGCAACGGTAACAGGATTTTCACCGCAGAATTCAAAAAACTGTCTTACAGCCTCTGCTTCTTTCGGAGCATATGCAACCATATCGTCAGTAATTCCTGTAAGATCAGTAATTTCCGCAGGAATAGGCTTTTCCGGATTTACGAAAATATTGAAGCTGTCCACAACACGCAGGTTTTTGATTTTTACCGCACCGATTTCAGTAAGTCTTTCCGTTTCAACATTAAGACCCGTAGTTTCTACATCATAAACAATAATTTCATCATTGATACTTCTCTGATCGTCCTTATCAATTATCTTTACAGGATTAATGTCATTTACAACATACGCCTCACAGCCATAGATAATCTTAAAATCATCAAGTTTTGAAACAGTATTCATTGCATCCGGGAAAGCCTGGGCAACACCATGATCTGTAATGGCAATGGCTTTGTGTCCCCATGATGCCGCACGTTTGATAAGAGTTGCCGCATCAGTTACAGCGTCCATTGCGGACATAGATGTATGCATATGAAGTTCAACACGCTTTTTCGGTGCGTTATCCATTTTCTGTTTTTTCTTAACAGATGTGATAGAGTCCGGTCGCACCGTAATATCCCTTGAAAACTCATCATATTCGATTTTTCCGTAAACAAGAATGGTCATGCCTTTTTTGATTTTCTTTACATCAAAATCATCTTTCTGCGGATTAAAGAAAAATTTCATTAAAACCGAACCGGTGTAGTCAGTGATATAATATGTGTAAATTTCATTGCCTGCTTTGGTTGTTTTTGTATCTGCCTTGTCAAAGATATCAACAACCAGTGTAACTTTTTTGTTAAGCTGTCTGCACGCCTCAGCAATAGTAATCGGAGGTTGTCTGATATTTTTTCCCATAATGATTTCAGCAGAATCAGTAACAACGTTTATTGAAGATGTACTTTCAACATTTATCTTTTCGGATTTATCACCACTTCCGATGATGCTGTCCTGCTCTGAAACAGTATCAGGAGGCGGTGAAGATATTTCATAATCCTGCTCAGGTTCAGACGGTCGTTCCTGTGCAATCCTTGCCTCAACCTGTTCCATTTCCTTTTCGTGTTTCTGAACGTCCACGGAAAGTTCGCCTGTAAGCTTTGTTTCCACATCAAGTCCGAACTCCTCTTTCACAAGCTTTGAAAACTCCTTACAGAAATTCGCTTTTACAAGAAGATCATAACCGCCATGCTTGATACCTATTGTGATAAGTCCGTCAGCATAGGTTACATCAGAGCCGTCAAGGAAACCGTTCACCACGGCAAGTCGTCTTTTCAGCTTTGCAATAAGCTCGCCATAGTAATCAATGGAAAACATCTCCGGAGAATATGTGCAGTTAAGAGTTGTTCTTTTAAGATTAAAAAATCCCTCGAGATTTTTTTCAAACGCAAGGACATCGCTGTATGGTATAAGCTTATTGAATTTAACATAAAAGGATATTTCCGTAAGGTCGGCAGAATAGGTAATCTTATATATATTACCGTTCTGAACCGTTTCAGAAATATCAAGCTTATATTCACTTAAAAAATCTCCAAGCCTTATTTCAGTCATTTTACTCTCCTTTTGTCGGTGTCCCGACTGGGCATTTTCGGGCGTATATTAAGCGGGATTATAATTTATTTTTCTGTTCTTTTTT
>JAFQBO010000289.1 GCA_017416665.1 Oscillospiraceae bacterium | reverse complement strand
CCCTGTGCTGTTTCAGGACGGAGATAGAGTTCAGACTTAGTATCCTCAGTAACACCCTGAAATGTCTTGAACATGAGGTTGAACTGTCTGATGTCTGTGAAATTCTTCTTACCGCAGTTAGGGCAAACGATGTCGTGTTCATTGATATATGCTGTCATCTGTTCATTTGTCCAGCCGGCAACGCTTGTGCCATCAAAGTCTTCAATAAGGTTGTCAGCTCTGTGACGAGTCTTACATTCCTTACAGTCCATGAGCGGATCGGAGAAACCACCGATATGACCTGATGCAACCCATGTCTGTGGATTCATAAGTATCGCACTGTCAAGACCTACGTTGTATTTGTTTTCCTGAACAAATTTTTTCATCCAAGCCTTTTTAATGTTGTTCTTGAGTTCAACACCCAGCGGGCCGTAATCCCATGTGTTGGCAAGACCGCCGTAAATTTCAGAACCCGGATATACATATCCCTTTGATTTACATAAATTAACGATTTTTTCCATCGATTTTTCTGTATTCTTCATAATCTTTTTCCTTTCGTTTTTAATCAGATACTTACATTATAACAGATTTTTCTTGATTGTGCAATAGATAAAATGAAAAAACCCCAAGAGTTGCTGCTCCCGGAGTTTTTTCATTGGCATAATAATGCCATTTGAAATAGCATCTTTATTATACAATGTTTTTTTGAGTTTATCAATAGCTTTTTTGAAATTTTATATATTGCATTAAAATAAGTCACTTTATAAGTTGCATTGTTTTACTATTCTTCTGCTATATTTATTATTTTACAGTTTTGCTTTTTGGCATATTGTATAGTTTTATATGCACCACCATTTATATGTTGAATACAGCATATAACAAGATCTGAGCGATCTACCATATCTTTGTTTCGTATCTGAATAGCCGATTTATAATATGCATTAGCTGATTTACTACAAATCTCAATTTCATCATAATAGTTTAGAAAATTTTTTATATTATTACGATATTCTGATCGCATATAGGGGAGAATAAGAATAAGCGATGTATTTCCGTTACTATATTTTTTTATGGCTTGTTTTATAATTGATGTAGCAAACAAATCAAATTCACCATCTCGTCCAATTATAAATTCTACAAAATCATTTTGTTTAATAATGTTTTCTAAAAGTTTATTAAGTTTGTGTTCTATATCTGATGTTATTTTTGATTTCCTATGTCCAAAAAAACTGACTGTATAAATGTTCATATTCACCTCAACGAAATTTAATATATGATTTAAAATGGTATTTACTAATATTATACCTAACCGTTGTTGTTATGTCAATAATAATTGAAAAATAAAATAGGTATAAATAAACCTTGTATATATTATAATTATATACAGGTGGTGATATGAATGATTGATGCAGATTTTATTTCTGACAGAATTGCAAAATTGAGAAATGATCAAAAAATATCCGCAAGAGATATGAGTCTTAGTCTTGGGCAGAGTCAAAGCTATATTAATAATATAGAAAACAAAAAATCCTTACCATCTATGCAGATGTTTTTGTATATATGCGAATTTCTGAAGATTGAACCCAAAGACTTTTTTGACGAAAATACAGAAAATCCGGTTGTTTTAAATGAGGCTGTTGAGACATTCAGAAGACTGTCACCTAATCAACTCAGAATACTGATTGAACTAGCTAAAGAAATGAAATAAACAAAAAAGACGAGGAAAATAAATTCCCCGTCTTTATTTTGTATGTAAGCTAAAAATTAAACTTGATTGACAATATATTACAAAATATGCTACAATGGATATGCTGTTTCAATTACTCCGAACGTAACAGGGAGGAGGTGAAATTTGTGGACGTAATTCTTTCTATAATAATTGCTGTAGTAACAGGAGTAATTGCAAATGCTTTGTATGATTTCTGTAAGTGGCTGTACAGCAGAAAAAAATAAGAAACAGTCAGCACAAAAAAGGCGAGGAAGTACCAGTTCCTCGCTTTTTCTTTGTAAATTTGTGGACGTAATAATTTTATCTACAAGCATATTATACTTGATTTATGTATTTTTGTCAATACCTTTGGCTTTATACAACAAAAAAGACGAGGAAAATAAATTCCCCGTCTTTATTTTGTATGTAAGCTAAAAATTAAAGTTCAATAATTTCGCCTTCGAGACCGTTGAAAGCAGAGATTGCATTTGATTCATCTGTATCAATGTGCATAGCAGGAGCGTAGTTAGGTGAAACTCTTACGATAACATCACCGAGGATAGCCTTTCTGCCTTCTGTTTCGATCTTAACCCAAACAACGTCCTTATCCTTAACATTTCTTTCAGCAGCTGTTTCAGGAGTAAGGTGGATATGTCTCTTGGCAACGATAACGCCTTCGCTGATTTCAACTTCACCGGCAGGACCAACGATCTTACATGCACCTGAACCCTTAACATCACCTGATTCTCTGATAGGAGCAGCAATACCGATTGAACGAGCATCAGTAGCTGAGAGTTCAACCTGTGTTTCAGGACGTACAGGGCCTAAAATTGATACGTTCGCAAGTTCCTTTTTAGGGCCTACGATTGTAACTCTTTCCTGACAGGCAAACTGACCAGGCTGTGAAAGATCCTTAATGTTTGTGAGCTTTGCGTCCTTACCGAAAAGGATTTCAAGGTGTTCCTGAGAAACGTGAATGTGTCTTGCTGATGTTTCAACAATAAATTTCTTTGACATGGGAAAATTCCTCCATAAAATATATTTTTTGTCCTTAATCGACAAAATCCTTATAATATAATTTTACTACTTTTTTACAAAAAGGTCAAGGGATTTTAAAAATAAAAAGCGATCTGACAAAAAACTGTCAGATCGCATAAATAATAATAAATTACTTGTTGAGTCTTGCTTCGAGAGCATCGAGCTGAGCTTCGAGAGCTGCAGGAATCTTACCGCCCTTATCAGCGATGTCTTCCTTGTAGTATCTTCTCATTTCAGCGATTTCAGCTGTCCAGAGATCCTTGTCAACAGCGAGAAGCTTGTCCATAATTTCCGGAGTTACTTCGTCTTCGATACCTTCAACATTGATGTCGCCCTTCTTAGGAATGAAACCGATAGCTGTTTCTTCAGCGTCGATTGTACCTTCACATCTCTTGATGATCCAGTCGAGAACTCTCATGTTGTCGCCGAAACCGGGCCACATGAAGTTGCCGTTTTCGTCCTGCTTGAACCAGTTTACGTTGAAGATCTTAGGAGCCTTGTCACCGAGCTTTTCGCCCATTTCGAGCCAGTGTGCCCAGTAGTCACCAACATTGTAGCCGATGAATGGCTTCATAGCCATTGGGTCATGTCTGAGAACGCCTACAGCACCTGTTGCTGCAGCAGTTGTTTCTGAAGAAACAGCTGAACCAACGTATGTGCCGTGTGTCCAGTCGAATGACTGATATACGAGAGGTGTTGTTGAAGCTCTTCTTCCGCCGAAGATGATAGCTGAAATAGGAACACCTGCAGGATTATTGAATTCAGGTGAGATGCATGGGCAGTTTGCAGCAGGAGCTGTAAATCTTGAGTTTGGATGAGCAAGCTTGTTGCCTTCTGCTGTAAATTCCTTGCCGTTTACCTTTTCGCCCTTCCATTCAGTTGCGTTTTCAGGTGGATTCTTGTCAAGACCTTCCCACCAAACTGTGTTATCATCATTGTTGATAGCAACGTTTGTGAAGATTGTATCCTTCATTGTTGATGCAAGTGCGTTAGGGTTTGACTTCTGGTTTGTACCAGGAGCAACGCCGAAGAATCCGTTTTCTGGGTTGATAGCATAAAGTCTGCCGTCTTCACCCTGCTTCATCCAGGCAATATCATCACCTACTGTGAATACTTCATAGCCGTCCTTCTTGTAGCCTTCCGGTGGGATAAGCATAGCAAGGTTTGTCTTACCGCAAGCTGAAGGGAACGCAGCTGTGATGTACTTAACTTCTCCATCAGGCTTCTTAACGCCAAGGATAAGCATGTGTTCAGCCATCCAGCCTTCGTTCTTACCCTGATATGAAGCAATTCTGAGAGCGAAACACTTCTTACCGAGAAGAACGTTACCGCCGTAAGCTGAGTTGATTGACCAGAT
>JAFQBO010000288.1 GCA_017416665.1 Oscillospiraceae bacterium | reverse complement strand
TATTCCCCAAGTGGGATGATCCTGTATACCTTCAGGCACATAAGGCTTTTACCAAGGCACTGGCTGAAAAATACGACGGTGATCCGAGAGTAGAATTTATAGACATCAGACCTTTCGGCGATTATGGAGAATGGCATAACTCCTTTGCGGTGGGGGATGAGAAATTCATGCCCTCTCTTGAAATTCAGAAGGATATGCTGGATTTCTATGCGGAGGCTTTCGATGAAACAACCATTGCACTTCCCTCCAATGCCCGTGGAGAGATCTATCAATATGCACTCTCGATCGGAATCGCAAAGCGTGATGACGGACTGATTTCCATTCCCAATGCCGAGTGGAGTCTCAGACCTGCCTACAAAGCCAATCTGCCGGTACTTGGCGAAAACTATCAGACCTATACATGGATGAAGGAGACGGTCAGAGAAAATGAGTATTCTTATGTGAACTGGACGCCTGAGCGTTTCTGTGAGACCATTGAAATATCCCATATGTCGATCTATGCACTTGATCAAGACAGCAATTGCAGCTACAAATTCTACAAAGAGCAAAAAGAAGTGATTGACGAAATGTGCAACCGTCTTGGCTACAATTTCACCGTCACATCGGCAAAACGAAATGACAACAAGCTCCTTGTCACAATCAAAAATACAGGACTTGCCCCCGCATTTTTCAATATTGACTTGTGTGCGGAAATTACCGACAAGGACGGCAATAAGCTGAAAACCTTCGGCGAGCCTGTCAGAATCGAAGAAGGCTCTTTCCACGATGAAGAAGAAAAGACCTTTCTGTTTGAATATGACGGCACACTTCCCGAGGATGCCATCATATGCCTTGCCATGTACGACAGCGACAATCCGCTTGTCACAGGCAAAAATCCGACAATTAATTTCGACAACAAGAACACACTGTCTACAAACAGATTGCAGCTGATGACGGAAACACCAAATGGCGATGTCAATGCAGACGGTACATTTAATATTGCCGATGTGGTATTACTCCAGAAATGGCTGCTTGCTGTTCCTGATACAAAGCTTGTCAATTGGAGAGCAGGAAATTTCTGTAATGACAACAGACTTGATGTGTTTGATTTTTGTCTTATGAAACAGGAACTTTTGAAAAACAACTGAATACCATACAAAGAGCTTTCAATCACGAAGGCTCTTTTTCATTACTGAAAGATTATATCAAAAATACTGTGTAATATGGTAGAATTGTTTACATTCATATACGACACGTTCTTTTTAGTGAAACATACATAAATTAAAGAAAACCTCACATACTATTCATGAGGTGATGAATATGGCAAAACAGGGCATGAGCCGTCCGGATTGGACGCACACTCAGCAGAAGAATACAGCAGCTGCAGTACCTGAAATTCAGGGAAAGGCAAAGCATGGAAAAGCACACGGCAACCCGATTATTGCTGGGACAAGACCGCCTGCACAAAAGGTATACCACACAAAGCCATTTTCGCAGGAAAAGCCGATTTCTGATATCTATGCGGTCATTGACAATGACCTTGCAAGAGATAATGTGGAAAATGACCTAACTGCTGCGGACTTACAGGATTTTTAAGAATACACGCCGTCTGAACTCAATCGGACGGCGTTTTACACAGGAGAAATTATGGAGTCAATATGGCAGAAAGAAGTGCAGTTACCTTCATTTCCGAAGCTGAAAGGAGATACTTCGACTGATGTTCTGATTATTGGCGGAGGCGTTGCAGGCATTCTGACAGCTTATTTTCTAAAACAGAACGGTGTGGATTGTATTCTCGTGGAAAAGCATAGAATTTGTAGTGGCACAACTGGACATACAACTGCGAAAATCACTTATCAGCACGGGCTGATTTTTCATAAACTCATCAAAAGCGGTGGAGTTGAAACTGCACGAAAATATTTTGAAGCAAATCGATTTGCCTTTGCAAAGTATACAGAACTTTGCGAAAAAGTCGACTGCGACTATGAAATCAAGGACAATTATGTTTACTCTGTCAGCAACAGAAAAAAGCTTGAAAATGAATTGACTACTCTTGAAAAAATCGGATACGAAGCTGAATATGAGGAAATTCTCTTACTTCCATTTCCTACGGTAGGAGCAGTTAAGTTTGCGAATCAGGCACAGTTTCATCCGCTGAAATTTCTATCCGTCATTGCAAAGGATCTGCCTATTTATGAAAATACCTTTGTAAAGGAAATGCGTGGGAATACCGCAATAACGGATTGCGGAAAAATTACGGCAAAAACAGTAATTGTGGCGACGCATTTCCCGTTCATCAATAAACACGGCAGCTTTTTTCTTAAGCTCTATCAGCACCGTTCTTATGTGCTTGCTCTTGAAAATGCTCAGGATGTGGGAGGTATGTACGTTGACGAAAGCAAAACAGGGTTGTCGTTTCGTAATTATGGCAAATATCTTTTGCTCGGCGGCGGAGGTCATCGTACTGGTAAAAAAGGTGGTAACTGGACGGAGCTGCGGTATTTCGCAGAGCAGTACTATCCGACTGCAAGGGAGCATTGTTACTGGGCGGCACAGGATTGTATGAGCCTTGATGAAATGCCGTATATAGGCAGATATTCAAGCAATACAACAAGACTTTACACTACAACAGGCTTTAATAAGTGGGGTATG
>JAFQBO010000287.1 GCA_017416665.1 Oscillospiraceae bacterium | reverse complement strand
TTTCTTGTCACCCTGATAACTGTCGGGATCAAGATTACATATTTCAATGTCATTTCCCAGAACATTTGCCACATAGAAAAATGCCGCCTGTGAGAAATCGCCTTCTACAGCTGTATTCTGAGATATATACTTCTGATTTCCTTTAACAAAGTAACCATTTTGTGTTTCTGTTACTTCAATGCCGAATTTTTCAAGGCACTTTATAGTCATGTCCGCATAAGGCTTTGACTCAAGCGGAGAGAGCATGACAATTTCCGAATCACCGTCAAGGAGTGGCAGGGCAAATAAAAGTCCTGTTATGAACTGTGATGAAATGTCGCCTTCAAGTTCAAATTTTCCTGCGGTCAGCTGTCCTGATGCTGTAAACGGCATTGTGTTGTTGTAGTCAAAGTTTATGCCCTTTTTCGACAATTCTCTGATATACGGTGTAATTGGTCTTTCAGGCAGACGTCCTTTACCGTAATATGCAGCCTCAGTTCCTAAAGCACATGAAATCGGTATCAGAAATCTGAGCGTTGAACCGCTTTCACAGCAGTCAATATCAGCCTTTTCGCTTTTTTTGTCTATTCCTTTTACAGTGACGGTGTTTCCTGAAACCGAAATATCCGCACCGAGAGATTTAAGAGCATCTATAGTGGCATAAATATCCTTTGAAAATGAAATATTGTAAACAGCTGAAGTTCCGTCTGCAAGAGCCGCACATATCAGCATTCTGTGTGTCATGCTTTTTGAAGAAGGGATTTCAACTTTGCCTTTAAGCTTTGAAGGAGTGATTTTTATATCCATTTTGTTGTCCTTTAGTTTAAAATAAATTTTTCAAATTCATCAACAGTAACTTTTTTAATCTGTGCATTACCGATTGTCGGACAGATTATGTAGTTGATTGATGAGCTTTCACGTTTTTTGTCATTACCGCAGAGCTTTACAAGTTCTGTTGTTTCGGCATCGCATCCGCATGGAAGCTTGTATGCCTTTATGCAGTTTTCAAGCTTTGACAAAATTGTGTCGTCACATGATTTTCCTGTAATCATGTACATACCGATGGCAACGGCACTTCCGTGAGTATATGTTTCATAGTTGTAGTAGCTTTCAACAGCGTGTCCGAGAGTGTGTCCGAAATTGAGAATCATTCGTTCACCTGTATCAAATTCATCGTTTTCAACCACGTCACGCTTGATTGCAATACACTTGTATATAATTTCATCTATTACTTCATTTACATTGTCTATGTTATGTGAGGCAATAAGGTCAAACAGCTTTTCGTCACGGATCATGCCGTATTTGATAGCTTCTGCCATGCCGTCAGACATGATTTTTTCGGAAAGTGTTGAAAATACGTCGGGATCGCATATTACACAGGCAGGCTGTTTGAATGCTCCAACAAGATTTTTTCCGCATGGTAAATCAATGGCGGTTTTGCCTCCGACTGATGAGTCAATCTGTGCAAGCAGGGTAGTCGGAATCTGAATGTAGTCGAGACCTCTTAAAAATGTAGCCGCCGCATAGCCCGAAATATCACCGACAACACCACCTCCGAGGGCGATAATGCAGTCAGAACGGGTTATGGCGTTTTCACAAAGGAAAGTATAAATATTATTGAGTGTTTCAGATGACTTTGATGCTTCGCCGTTTTTAAAAACAAATTTCACAACTGAAAAACCTTCGCTTTTCAGTGATTCTTCGAGAATATTATAGTATAAGCCGTCAACAATATCATCTGTAATAACAGCAGCTTTTCGTGTCTTTACAGTGTCTGCAATAATTCTGCCACTGTTTTTCAGAAGTCCTCTTTCAATAAAAATTTCATATGAGGAGCTTGCTTTTACGCCGATTGTTTTCATTTGAAAATTCCTTTCAATAGTTCATTTTAGCCTGTAATTGATGAAAGAATATTCTGTTCAAACCATTTTCCTTTCTCTGCCTGAGAAGGTGTGAACCATCTTTCACCGTTTATATAGAGTTCGTCTTCCTTCCACTCTATTTTTACGCTTGTAAGCGGACGTTTTACACAAAGTGTACGATCATAGCCTTTTGCCTTATATGTTACCGATGATTTTACTATATCCCTGTCATTCGGCTCGAGAAGTATGGTTGTACTTCCGTTTGAACTGTCTATTGTGTCAATTACCTCATATCTGTACAGACCTGACGGTGAAACGCCTGTTTCGATTGTTTCCTTTACAGCAGGTGATGAAAGATATGTTGTGAAGATGAAGTATGCAAGTGCTGTCAGAATATAGAGCAGTACATAAATCGTGCCGAGGAGGGTTTTTGTACCTTCGGTTGCACCGTTTGCGAAAAACATTACCACGGCACATACAGCAAGCGGAATTATCATACTCCATGACCCGAGACACATCATTACAACAGGCAACAGTGCCGGCAGAAGAATAAAGCTTGAAATTCTTGTCAGAAGCTGATGCCTTGAAAATATCATAAAGACAGTTGCACCTGCTGATACTAATGTCAGGTATATGCAGAACATTGCAGGTTTTGTGATAATTACCTCATAAAAGACGGAGCGATAGGCAAGAATACATATGTATACTGCATATAAAACGCTGAGTATCGAACAGGCACGTTTAACCCATATATTGTGAAGTACACCTGTTTTTGCAGGTTTTACAGATGGTTTCATTGGTTTATCTCCTTATTGAATTATAATGTATTGAATGTAAGTAAAAAGTATAACCTGAAATTTATACTTACATTATACTATTATACCATTATTTTAAACTATGTGCAAGTATAAAAAGGAAAAATAATGTTGCAAAATCTGAAAAAAGTGTTATAATTATAAATAAAGAAGTAAAAACGTGTAATAGAGAATTTCAGGAGAAAATAATGTCTGGAAAAAGTAAAAAAGTAAAAGTTGTAATAATTATCCTGGTAGCATTTTTCTGCATTGTTCTGACTGCCGTACTTATTCCTGTTATAAATTCGCTCAGAACTGAAGAAGGCACGCAGGCGATGGGAAAATTTATAAGCGATTTAGGTTTTTTCGGTCCTGTCATTTTCGTACTGGCTGAAATTATACAGATTATTCTTGCACTTGTACCCGGTGGACCCGTTGAGGTTATAGGCGGTGCGGTTTTCGGACCTGTAAAGGGACTGATTCTGTGCGAAATCGGTATTATTACTGCAACTGTTATAATTCATAATCTTGTAAGAAAATTCGGAAAACCGTTTGTGAGTACATTTATTTCAGAAGATAAAATCAAGAAGTTTAAATTTCTCCAGGACGAAAAAAAGCTTGAACTGATAGTTTTCATTCTGCTTATGATTCCCGGAACGCCAAAGGATGCGATAACGTATATAGCGTCGCTTACGGATATAAGACCGATGAGATTTTATCCGATTGTTGCGATTGCAAGAATTCCCGCACTTACACTTTGTGTTCTGTTCGGTGGTTCGCTTTATGACAGAAACTACACTCTCGCAATTATTGTTTTTGCAATTACGGCGGTTGTTGGTATTACGGGTATACTTTTAAATGGTAAATTTACAGCTAAATGGCGTGAAAGAGCAGAGGCACGGAAAAACAGAAAAAATAAATCAGAGCATTAATAGTTACAAAATTAAAAGTTTCGGTCAAGCCTTT
>JAFQBO010000286.1 GCA_017416665.1 Oscillospiraceae bacterium | reverse complement strand
TCGGAGGCGCATTTACGAGGGGTGAATTGAAAAACAGCCCAGTGGGCTGTTTTTCAAGAGGGGACGCTTTGCAAGAGAAAGCGTCCCCTTACTTTGGTCATACTCAAGTTTGCCTGCCGATTTAATCGGCACGAAAATTAATTTTGAGGTTTTTCTACAGTCTGAGGAGCTGTGTAAACAGCTCCTCTTGTTTTTTATCCAATTATCTGTTTTGCAATATCTACGGTTTCTTTTGCATCTTTTGCATAAAAGTCCGCACTGATTTGCTTTGCGTATTCAGGAGTTAATACGGCTCCTCCGACCACTGTTTTGCAGTCGACATTGTTTTCGTGAAGAAGCTTTATAGTCTGTTCCATCGAACCAAGAGTTGTTGTCATGAGTGCTGAAAGGCCCACAAGCTTTACTTTGTGCTTTATCGCCTCCTCAACAACCTTTTCACATGGTACGTCCTTACCCAGATCTATTACGTCATAGCCGTAATTTTCAAGAAGAACCTTTACAATATTTTTTCCTATATCATGAATATCGCCTTTGACAGTCGCAAGAATAATTTTTCCCTTGCTGACAGGCTTTGAATCAGATGCAAGCATTTTTTCACGGATAACCGCAAACGCTGACTGTGCCGCACCGGCTGTTAAAATAAGCTGTGGCAGAAAGATTTTTCCTTTTTCAAACTGTTCACCTGCTTTGTCAAGTGCAGGAATAAGAAATTCGTTTACTATAGTCATTGAATCGGTTGTTTCGAGCAGTTTTTCAGTTGCTGTTGCACTTGCCTCTTTGAGTCCGTTTTCTATTGCATAACCAAGTGAAACATCACCTGATGGTATTGCTGAAGCTGTTGCCTGCTTTGGTGCGGCATCATGGTAAGCCGCTATAAATTCAGTTGAATTTTTGTCGATATTGGTAAGGAGCTTGAACGCTCTTACAGCACCTGTCATTGCATCTACATTCGGATTGATAATCGGCAGATCAAGACCGTATGTCATCGCCATTGTAAGGAAATTCTGATTTATCACAGGACGGTTAGGCAGTCCGAATGATATATTTGACACTCCAAGCACTGTTTTAAGTCCGAGTTCATCTTTAACACGCTTTAACGCCTTAAGTGTTTCCATGACTGCTTCCTGCTCTGCTGATGCGGTAAGAGTAAGGCAGTCAATATAGACATCTTCTTTCGGAATACCATACTCAAGAGCTTTATTCAGAATTTTTTCAGCTATTGCAAATCTTTCTTCTGCTTTCGGAGGAATACCGTTCTGGTCGAGAGTAAGACCGACAACCGCCGCACCATACTTTTTAACAATCGGAAGAACGGTTTCCAGTGACTTATCCTCGCCGTTTACAGAATTTACTATAGGTTTACCATTGTAAACTCTGAGTGCGGCTTCAAGTACTTCCGGTATTGTTGAGTCGATCTGGAGAGGCGTATCAGTAATACTCTGAAGTTCCTTTACAGTTCTTATCATCATTTCTTTTTCGTCAATTTCAGGAAGTCCGACATTGACATCAAGAATATCTGCACCTGCTCTTATCTGCTCAACCGCCTGATTCAGAATATAAGCCATGTCATTATTTTTCAGTGCCTCTTTAAAAAGCTTTTTACCTGTCGGATTAATTCTTTCACCGATAATTCTCGGCTGATTTATCACAACTGTATTTGATGGAGAACATACAGCCGCCTGTTTCTGTGCCTTTACACGAACAGGAGTAACATTTTCAAGCTCTGCTTTTACAGCCTTTATATATTCCGGCGTTGTGCCACAGCAACCGCCAAAGAACTTTACACCATGCTCTGCGGCAGTTCTGATTTTCTCTGCAAACGTCTTTGGATCAACATCATATTTGTTTGTAACAGGATCAGGAAGACCTGCATTTGGTTTTAAAATAACAGGAAGGTCTGTCCATTTCATCAGTTCATCACAAAGTGGTACAAGCTGTTCAGGACCTAATGAACAGTTTATACCTACAGCATCAACGCCCAGACCGTTTAATGTCAGTGCCATTGAAGAAATACTGCAACCTGTAAATGTACGGAGATTTTCTTCAAATGTCATTGTGCACATAATCGGAAGATCCGAATTTTCCTTTGCCGCAAGTACAGCCGCTTTTAATTCATAAAGATCTGTCATTGTTTCAAAAACTATGAGATCTGCGTCTTTACCAGCAATAATCTGCTGTCTGAATATTTCGTAGGCGTCTTCAAATTTAAGTGTTCCCGAAGGTTCAAGAAGTTGTCCGACAGGCCCTATATCAAGTGCAACAAGTGCATTTTTGCCACACGCCTTTCGGGCATTTTTAACAGCCGCTGAAATTATTTCCTCAACGTTTTCACCATGAAGCTTATAGCTGTTTGCACCGAATGTATTTGCATAGACAATATCAGAACCTGCCTGAACATATTTTCTGTGAATATCTTCAATAAGACCCGGATTACTGATATTAAGAAGCTCAGGTATACCACCTGCCTCCAGACCTGATGCCTGAAGCATAGTTCCCATAGCTCCGTCTAAAAATATAAAATCTCTTTCCAAAAGCTGTTTAAAATTCACAGCGAACACCTCTTTTTCTGTAGCTGCATCTGTCATACATATTACATGTAACACAGCCACGTTTTTTATGTTTTACAGGCTTTTCTGAAAGACCTGTAACCGCAGTCACTGATTTTGACGGCATAAGCATACCGCCATCTGACAAATGAATACCAACCTGCTTTGATGCGTTTGTGACGGTCAGAAACTCCTTTTGCTGATCAATCGGAAAATCGCCATAGCCTGGTGAAAAACGCCAGGTCATAAACATATCAGGCATTTTTTTTCTGATTTCAGTTTCTGCAATATCACAAACCTGTTCTATCAACGCACTTGCAAGTGCATCTGTAATAAAGCTTTCTGTCATATCGCTTACAGAAAGCTGTTTTATAAGTCTGTCTGCACCAATCCCGAGGGTTGCACAGATAAGTGCGACTTTTTTACATTTATCAAGGTGAGATTTTATGTCATTACCACGCATAATAAAATTACTGCCACATAAAATCACGCCATCATCTGAAAATTCAATATCAAATATACGGATACTATAAGACGGAGATATAATTTCAAAAAGCTGTTTTTCACATTTCTCTGTAATCATTTTAATATTTTCAGGAACGTTTCCGTCTGTATAACCCATATATCTGAACGCCTGTGATTTATCAACTGAATCAAAAATCACTTTTTATTGCTCCTGATAATACTTTCAACCGCCTCGCTGATACGTCTTGCAACGTAGGCATTATTCATGGTATATAAGTGAATACCGTCAACATTATTTGAAACAAGGTCAACAATCTGATCAATAGCGTACGCAATACCGGCATCACGAAGTGCCTCCGGAGAGTGTTCGTACTTCTGAATCATCTTTGAAAATTTAGGTGGCAGACTTGCTCCGCACATTGAAACCATTCTTTCAATCTGACTTTTATTTGTAACAGGCATAATACCTGCCTCAATAGGTACATCAATACCGGCTATCTGAGTTCTTTCAAGAAATGAATAGAAGTAATCATTGTCAAAGAAAAGCTGTGAGATAAGATGTTCAGCACCTGCATCAACCTTTTTCTTTAGATTCAAAACATCGGTAACAATATTTTCCGTTTCAATATGTCCTTCCGGATAGCACGCACCAGCTATGTCAAAATCGCCGTATTTTTTGATAAACTCTATAAGGTCACTTGCATATCTGAAATCCTGTTTTGGTTTAATATCAGGGTTTATGTCACCTCTGAGTGCAAGAATATTTGTTATGCCGTGATCAACAAGTTCACCGAGAATAGTTACAATTTCGTCCTTTGTATAATTGATACATGGCAGGTGAACAGCTGATTCGATACCGTACTCTTCTTTAATTTTCTGTGCAATCTCAATAGATGCGTTATTATTTGAACTTCCGCCTGCACCAAAAGTCACGCTTATAAAGTCTGGCGAAAGGCCTTTCAGTTCTTCAAGGGTTTTATAGATAGTTTCAATGGAAGATGTCTTCTTAGGCGGGAAAATTTCAAAAGAAAACACTGTTCCTTTTTTAAACATTTTTTTAATTTTCATTTATTTAAGTCTCCTTTTTAATCTATGCTCCAGTCAATTTCGTCCATTCCATGAGCCTTTAAAAATTCATTTGTTTTAGAAAAATGCTTACAGCCGAAAAATCCGTTATACGCCGACAGCGGACTCGGATGGGCACATGTCAGGATAAGATGTGCAGGATTTTTTATAATTTTGGTTTTTGCTCTTGCGTTTGCTCCCCAAAGTAGGAAAACCATCGGCTTTTCTCTTTTGTCAAGAAGCTCTATAACGTCATCCGTGAACTGTTCCCAGCCACAGTTTTTATGACTGTTTGCCTGTGCTTCACGGACTGTAAGTACATTGTTTAACAGTAAAACTCCGTTTTTT
>JAFQBO010000285.1 GCA_017416665.1 Oscillospiraceae bacterium | reverse complement strand
GGCAGTTTTGTCAGAACCGATTTCCTCCTGCTCGAAGTAGCAGACCTCAACAAACTGGTCAAGTGCGACAGTACCCGAAACAGGTTTTATAATACCGAGCATCGTCTTTAGGAGGGTTGACTTTCCGAGACCGTTTACGCCCTTGATGGCGATTTTCTTGTTTCTTTCCACCTGAAAATTCAGCGGACATGTAAGCGGTTCGTCATAACCCAGTACAAGATCCTTTGCATCAATAACGACTTTACCCGTAGTTCTCGCAGACTGAAAGCTGAATGACGGCTTGATTTTCTCCTTTGCAAGAGTGATGACGTCCATTTTGTCAAGCTTTCTCTGACGTGAACGTGCCATATTTGCCGTAGCGGCTCTTGCCTTGTTCTTGGCAACAAATTCTTCAAGGTGGGCGATTTCCTTCTGCTGTTTTTCGTACGCCTGCTCCAGCTGACGCTTTTTAAGGTCGTACATTCTCTGAAAGTTTTCATAGTCGCCTGTATATCGTGTAAGTACGGCATTTTCAACGTGATAGATAACGTTTACCACGCTGTTTAAGAACGGAATATCATGTGACACAAGAATAAATGCATTCTGATATTCCTGTAAGAAATTTTTAAGCCATGCAATATGATTTTCGTCAAGGAAGTTTGTCGGCTCGTCAAGAATTAAAATCATCGGATTTTCAAGCAGAACCTTTGCAAGCAGAACTTTAGCTCGCTGTCCGCCCGAAAGCTCTGAGACATCTCTGTCAAGCCCGATTTCCTGTAAGCCGAGACCGTTTGCATACTCAGAAATTCGGCTGTCAATGGTATAATACCCGTTTGTTTCCAGAATATCCTGAATTTCGCCCACAGATTCCATCATTTCATTCATTTCTTCTTCTGAGCAGTCGGACATCTTTTCGTACATATCAAGCATTTCCTGCTCCAGATCACTTAAATGTACAAACGCTTCACGCAGTACATCATAAATAGTCTTACCCTTTTCAAGTGTACTGAACTGGTCAAGATAGCCTGTTGTGATATGTCTGCACCACTCTATCTTACCTTCATCAGGCATCAGCTTTCCTGTTATAATATTGAGAAAGGTAGTCTTTCCCTCTCCGTTTGCTCCCACAAGTCCGACATGCTCACCCTTTAAAAGTCTGAATGATGCGTCGTCTAAAATCTGTCTTGCACCATATCCGTGCGTTACATGTTCAACGTTTAATATACTCATTATTTCATTCTCCAATAAAATTTTAATTTCTCTTCTTTCTTTGAAAAGAAAGAAGCAAAGAAACTTTTAGTTTCGCTTATACTTTAACTGAATTTGTTACTTCAAGCACGAAAAGATCACAATAGCCAGTTGCTTTGAAAAGCTAAAAAAGAACCAAAGAAACTTTTAGTTTCGCTTTTACCTTGCTTGTATCTGTTTCTTTAAGCTCGAAATGATAATAAAGGGAAATTGATCACTCGGCTGTAGGGGACGGCGCCCTCGACGTCCCGTTAATTATATGTTTATTTACGGGTCGATGACCGTCCCTACAAAGACGGCAAAAATACAGAAAGATTATTTTAAATTCACTGGCTGTTGCCTGTTAAGTTCATTCTGTCACCTCTATATTTTCTATCAAAGCAAATCTATTACTGTAAGCAGTATTTCCTTCATACTGTCATATTCTGTAAATCTCCCATCGCAATACCTTACAATTTTTCCTGTTAATCTTGAAAATAACAACGCTTCACCATCCCCAATCATATCTCCTATCCATACATATTCATCAGGCAGATATGTTTCATATTTACTATGTTTTGTTATTTTTTCAAGTCCAAAAAACTCGGCAGTCGACATATCTATCGTACTTCCGTTTGAAAATCTAAGCCAGTCCTTATAGCTTTCGGGAAGTGTTATCCCACTTGTTTTTTCCCAATCCGAAATTTCCTGCTCAGTTGCAGGTTCAGCAAACTCAAAATAACCTAATTGATCCTTGTATTTTTCATATATGTCAAGAATTGTTCTGATTTCTTTTTCAAGACTGTTACCTGTTAAATTCACTTTTTTATTCCCTCTTTTCCTATGTCCACAACTCTGTAATGAACATCGGACTTGAATCCTTTGCCTTTTCAAATCCGCAGGACTCATAAAATCCAAGTTCCTCATTGTACGCCACAAGAACAACTCTCAGATAATCCTTATAAGCCTCTTTCATCATTTCAACAAGCTTTTTTCCTATTCCCATATGCTGATATTCCGGACGGATAAGCAAATAGTGAACATAGGCTGTCATAATCCCATCGTCCATAGCACATATAAGTCCCACAAGCTTTTCCGGATAATGTCCCGATGACCATTCAACCGAAAGAAACAAATCCTGTAAATCTTCCTTTTTAAAATCGTGTATGTCCTTATATTCTATATTCATTTTAAACTCCTCATTTCAGCAGACCTTTCGGCAGTTTTCCCTTTTCAATATTTTCTTCTGTAATCTCTCTTAAAAAAAGTTCAACATCCGAAACATTGTCAAGCTTATTTAGTATTCCGCCAACCTCTGTCAGTATATATTTTTTAACATAAGGCTGTATCATAGCTATTGCCTGACACATCCGACAATATCTTTTTGCTTTTGATATACCGTAAAATTTCAGATAATAATACGCTTTCCATCGTATTTCAATTTCTTTCGGAAAATACTGATTTTTTAAGTTATACCACATTGCCCTTTTTATGTACTGCTTAGGTGTTCTTTTATCCTCAAAATACTGCATACCAAACATTTCAAGTGCCTGTACAATATTTTCAAAGCTTTTTTCGGCTGTTTCGCCGTCCTTGAAATCCCACCAGAAATCTTTGGCTTTCTCACATATATTTTTTGTTATAATCAAGCCCAGATTTTCAAAAAGCGATGTGATATGTTCACCGTCATTCGGAACATATATAGGTGCAGTTTCAAGATAAACAGTAAACTTTTTATAACCATAATGCTCTTTCTCAAGAAATACCCTTTCAAGAACTCCTGTTTCATTAATTCTTACATAGGAAGTACCTTTGCATTTCAAAAATCCTTTTGACAGCATATAAGGGTCAAGTATTTTTCTTTTGTATTTTCTGTACGCCGAATCGGCTTCCTTTTTATCAATCCTTGCCATGCTCTTCTGAGTACGGTAGTGACGTCCAAGTCCACCATAAAATTCAAATTCCTTATGCACTACATCTATGTTGTTCTCGGGCTCATATTGATTTTTCAGCAGACCTTTCGGCAGTTTCCATTTAGAACTGTTTTCTTCTGTATTTTTTCTGAAAAACTCCTCAACATCCTGCACAGCTTCAAGCGTATCAAGTATTTTCTGAGTTTTGGCTGATTCATGCTCTCTTCTGAATTCAGGTAATATGGGAATATCGTTTTTCTGATACCATTTTACATAAGCCGATGCTATTTCCTTGCCTTCATACTTTAAAAATGCGTAAGCAACCCAATCCACAGCCGACTTTAGCTCGGATTTTTTCAAAGTTTCAATATAGCCTTTGGAAGTTCTTGTATTTTCAAGGTATTTAAGCCCATATTGTTCAAGTGCCTCCACGACATTTTCAAAGCTTTTTTCTGCCGTTTCATAGTCCTTGAAATCCCACCAGAAATCCTTACCGTTTATTTCCATACTCAATCTGTGAGAATGCAGTGAAATAACGTCATGTTCATACGGTATGTACAAGGGTGCAAATTCAAGATTTACTGTAAATGTTTTGCATCCGTAGTGTTCCTTCTCAAGAAACACATTTTCAATAATCCCTGCTTCATTAAGTTTTACATAAGAAGTTGTATTCCATTTTAAAAATCCCTTTGATTTCATAAACGGGTCAAGTATTTCCTTTTTGCATTTTCTGTAGGCTGAATCGGCTTCCTTTTTATCTATCTCTGCAAGCTTTTTTTCTGTTCTGTACCAGTTTCCTTTTCCATAAAATTTGAATTTCATTTTTTACTCCTGCATATCACCGATTTTTAAACTCTCTGAACGCCTCACCGACATCCGAAACCCCCACAAGCTTTATCGAGTAATCTTCTTTATTAATAGTACGGAGTGAGGTTTTCGGCAGGATGCAGATTTCAAATCCCATACGTTCAGCCTCTTTGATACGCTGAATAACATTTGAAACGGCTCTTACCTCTCCGCCGAGTCCCACTTCACCGAATGCAATCACATTACTTTCAATCGGCTTATCCAGCAGACTTGAGTACAGACAAAGTGCAACAGCCAGATCACCTGCCGTTTCGGTTACGCTGAACCCACCTACCACATTAAGGTAAACGTCAAGAGCACCGAAGAAAAGTCCTGCTCTCTTTTCAAGTACGGCAATGATAATCGCCATTCTGTTGAAGTCATAGCCCTTTGCCATTCTTCTCGGAGACGCAAAGCCGCTTTTTGTCGCAAGTACCTGCACTTCTGCCAGAATAGGACGCAGACCTTCCATCGTACAGGTTACACAAGTACCCGAAACATTTTCAGGACGTCCCGACAAAAGCATCTGTGACAGGTTTTCGACCTCCTCAAGCCCCTTGTCGTACATTTCAAAAACACCGATTTCGTTTGTCGAGCCAAAACGGTTTTTTACAGTACGCAGTATACGGCATGTAAGATTTCTTTCGCCCTCAAAGTAAAGTACCGCATCAACAATATGCTCCATAACTTTCGGACCCGCAATATTTCCGTCCTTGTTTACATGTCCTACTATTATAATCGGAATTTCCTTTGATTTCGCCGTATGCATAAACATATTTGTACATTCTCTTACCTGTGTAAGACTTCCCGGACTTGATGCCACTGTCTGTAAGCACATAGTCTGTATGGAGTCGATGATTACAACATCGGGTTCAGTCTGTGAGATTGTATCGCAGATAGCCTCCGCATCGGTTACAGTAAGAATGTACAGCCCGTCCGTATCTACACCAAGTCGCTGTGCCCTGACTTTTATCTGTCTTGCCGATTCTTCTCCCGAGATATAGAGCACGGAATAGTTTTCACCGAGATACTGGCAAATCTGG
>JAFQBO010000284.1 GCA_017416665.1 Oscillospiraceae bacterium | reverse complement strand
GATGCCGCACAAAGAATGTGCGGAAGATATGCAGTAAGATTTTTTGTCAGAGCCATAAAAAATTGCAGGCATACTGCTGTATGTCAAAATTTTTTTATTAGATATGACGGAAAATCTTCAAATAGATTTCGTACAGGCTTTGTGCGGAATTGCCTTGGTAACCTTTAAGTTGATCCCGTGAGATTGACAAGGTGTGATTTTAATAATGCTATAGCTATAGCTATAACTGTAAGTACTTTCACGCTTATCTGTCTACGGGACAGGTAGGCGTTTTTTGTTGCTGTAAATCGCTGCTGAGAGGTGATAAGTTGAAAAGAAAAGCTGTCATTATGGACGAAAACAACATGAAAAGGGCAGTCGCAAGAATTACCTATGAAATCCTTGAACGAAACAAGGGTACGCAGGATTTGTGCGTTATAGGAATTTTCTCAAGAGGAGTCGCTCTTGCACGCAGAATTTCCGATAAGATTTCCGAACTGGAAAATGAAAAAATCCCGTGCGGTGCTCTGGATATAACGGCATTCCGTGACGATAGAAAAACTGTTTCTGATGCCGACAGGACAAACATTGATTTTGATGTGAACAATAAAAATGTTGTCATTGTCGATGACGTTTTCTATACGGGCAGAACTACACGAGCTGCCATTGATGCCATTATGGAACGTGGCAGACCGCAGTCGGTTCAGCTTGCTGTTCTTATTGACAGAGGTCACAGGGAACTTCCGATACGTCCCGATTATGTCGGCAAAAATCTTCCGACTTCAAGAGAGGAATGTGTCAAGGTTTCCGTAAGCGAAACAGACGGCTCAGACAGTGTTGCAATATATTCTGCGCAGGAGGAATGAAAAATGAGTTCACTGCTATTAAAAAATATCCGTGCCGTTGATAAGGGCATGGACAAAATCTGTGATATTTACATCGCAGACGGAATTATTAAAAATATCGGTGAGGATATAGTCTGCGAGTGCGAAAGAGAAATCGACTGCACCGGTCTTGTGGCTATGCCGTCACTGTTTGACATGCATGTGCATTTCAGGGATCCGGGTCTTACCTACAAGGAAGACATAATTACAGGCTGTAATGCGGCACTGGCAGGAGGTTTTACAGGTGTTGCGTGTATGCCGAATACAAAGCCTGAAACGGATACTCCCGAAACTGTACAGTATATTATTACAAAGGCAAAGGGTACGGGCGTTAAGGTTTATCCTGTGGCGTGTATCACAAAGGGTCTTGAGGGTAAGGAACTGTGTGATTACAAGGCACTCAAAATGGCGGGTGCGATTGCCGTTTCGGATGATGGTCGTCCCGTTGAAAGCCAGACTATGCTCAGAAACGGTATGATTGCCGCTGATGAGGTTGGACTTCCGGTTATTTCACACTGTGAGGATCTGAAAATCATTGACGGCGGTATCATAAACAAGGGTGAGATTTCCGAAAGACTCGGCGTAAAAGGTATGGACAGAGCCTCAGAGGATACAATAACTGCAAGGGAAATTCTGACAGCAGAAACATCGGGCTGTGGCATCCATATCGCTCATGTGAGTACTGTCGGAAGTGTTGATATTATCAGAAAGGCAAAACAGCAGGGTGTTAAGGTTACTTGTGAGACGTGTCCGCACTACTTTACAATGACCGATGAAAAGCTCCTCTCAAAGGACGCTGATTATAGAATGAATCCGCCGCTTCGTGAGGAAAAGGACAGACTTGCAATTATCGAAGGTATCCTTGACGGTACTATCGATTGTATTGTAACAGATCATGCTCCGCACTCAAAAGAGGAAAAGGCTGATTTCCTGAAAGCACCGAACGGTATTGTCGGTCTGGAAACGTCCCTTGCGGCAACCCTTACAGGTCTTTATCATACGGGAAAAATCACACTTGAAAAACTTGTTGATTTAATGTCGGTAAAGCCAAGGGAAATTCTCGGACTTCCGATTGAAAGAATTATGACGGGTCAGCCTGCAAACATCGTTATTGCAGACCTTGAAAAAGAGTGGGTAGTTGAGCCTGAAAAATTCAAATCCAAGGGTAAGAACACCGCTTTCAAGGGTATGACACTTAAAGGAAAGCCGGTCGGAACAATTTCTGACGGAAAACTTGTGTATTTTGAAAAATAAATTTATATAAAGGAGTTTTGCACCATGTCATTTGACAGACTTATTGCGAAAATCATTGAAACAAAAAATCCTACTGTTGTAGGTCTTGATCCAAAGCTTGATTATATTCCTGAGTACATCAAGCAGGAATGCTTTGAAAAGGACGGTCAGACGCTTAAAGCGGCGGCAAACGCACTTTTTACTTTCAATAAGATGATTATTGATGAAATTTATGACATTGTTCCTGCAATCAAGCCACAGGCGGCGTACTACGAAATGTACGGTTTTTACGGTGTTGAAGCACTCGTTAAGACAATCGCTTATGCAAAGGAAAAGGGAATGTTTGTAATTACAGACGGTAAGAGAAATGACATAGGTGCTACTATGGAAGCATATACAACTGCTCATCTCGGTACTGTTATGGTGGGTGATACAGAGTGTGAGCCTTTCGGTGCAGACGCTCTTACTGTAAACGGCTATCTCGGTACAGACGGTATTGCTCCGCTTCTTAAGGTTTGCGGCGAAAAGGACAAGGGAATTTTTGTACTTGTAAAGACTTCAAACAAGTCAAGCGGCGAACTTCAGGACAAGCTTATCGGTGATACTCCTGTTTATGCCGTAATGGGCGAT
>JAFQBO010000283.1 GCA_017416665.1 Oscillospiraceae bacterium | reverse complement strand
TAAATATAAATTTATCTTACGATAAACCATCGTGTATTAAATTATAATAACGCTTAAATTAAATTCGAAAATGTCCAGTCGGGACACCGACAAATATAAATTTATCTGCCTACGAAAATTTTAAACATACTTTATTATAAAAAAACTTGCATAATTTCTGATTTTGAGTTATAATATAGTAAATGCTATGCTGTAACGGAGGGAAAAATGAAGGACGGATTTTTAAAAATTGCGGCAGTAACGCCCGATTTGAGGGTGGCTGACTGCGAATATAACTCTCAGCAGATAATTAAACACATCAGAGAAGCTGATGAAAAAGGCGTTATGCTTTGTGCTTTTCCTATGCTTTCAATTACAGGTGCTACATGTGGTGACCTGTTCTTTCAGAAATCTCTGACAGACAATGCTATGAAATGCCTTAAAAATATACTTTATGAAACAAAGGATTGTCGTACAATATCGGTTGTCGGACTTCCTGTTGCATATAAAGGTGCTGTATATAATTGTGGGGCTGTTATATGTGGTGACGAACTGCTTAAATTAGTAGCTGAACAAAATGTAACCGATTCAAGATATTTTTCAGCCGTACCGAAAGATGACATCTGGATAACTGCTAACATGTTCAATGATATATATATTTTAGAAAGCGAACCTGTTGTTTTTCATTCGGAAGATATTTCAGAATTTAGTTTCATGGTTGAAGTCGGAAATGATTTGTTTCATTCAAAAAGCAATAAGGCAAATATCATTGTAAATATTGCGGCAAACAATAACATTGTCGGAAGTACTGAATATGTTGATACAATGATAAAAGCAAAATCCGCAGGTAATATCTGTACTTATTTGTATGCAAATGCGGGAAATGGCGAATCAACAACAGATTTTGTATTTGCAGGAAACAGTAAAATTGCCGATAACGGAAAAATTGTATCTGAACTTGATAAATATTCAAACGGCATGATTATTTATGATTGTGATTTACAGAAGCTTCAGACTGAACGCATACGCAGAGGTATAAAAACTCACATTGATACTACAGATAAAATTTATTATCTTACCAATCTAAATAAACCTCTTGATAAATTACCGGATACAGTATTAACAACAAGAATTTCTGCAAGCCCTTTTATTCCTGAAAATACTGAGGAAAGAAAAAAAAGATGCTCTGAAATCTCAATGATACAGGCACACGGTCTTGCAAAACGTCTTAAACATACAAACTGCAAATCAGCTGTGATAGGTCTTTCAGGCGGTCTTGACTCTACCCTTGCACTTATTGTTACAGTAAATGCCTTTAAAATCCTCGGACTTGATACTTCGGGAATTACAGCCGTTACAATGCCTTGTTTTGGTACAACTGACAGAACCTACAATAACGCATGTGAGCTTGCAAAGTGCTATGGTACGGTACTTCGTGAAATAAACATTAAGGAAAGTGTTGCAAAGCATTTTGAAGATATAGGGCATGATATGAACAATCATGATGTGACATACGAAAACTCTCAGGCAAGAGAACGTACACAGATACTTATGGATATTGCAAATCAGTGTAATGGTATGGTTATCGGTACGGGCGATCTGTCAGAGCTTGCACTTGGCTGGGCTACCTACAACGGCGATCATATGTCAATGTATGGTGTAAATGCCGATATTCCAAAAACACTTGTACGTCATCTTGTACGCTTTGAGGCTGAAAAGTCTGACAGAAAGCTTAAAGACATACTTTTCGACATTCTTGATACTCCTGTAAGTCCTGAACTTTTACCGCCTGATGAAAACGGCACAATCTCAC
>JAFQBO010000282.1 GCA_017416665.1 Oscillospiraceae bacterium | reverse complement strand
TATCTATACGCAAGAAGATGTTCATAATTTCACTTGACCCTGCTAAACACCTTGATTATGTTATGTCTCTTTAAATGGTTACAATCCGGTTACAAGACTCGCAACTTGAAAAAGGGGATTTTTTCATGCGTAGGGTCTGCATATACCGCCTATTCCTGTTCCTGAAACCTTTCCAGCAAAATAAGAATTACTTATTTTTGCATCAGTTGAATAATTGTTTGCTCCAACAAGAATACCGCCAACAATTCCACCAGCGTCGCCTGAAGTTGCTGTAATATCTGCATTGGCATAACAATTTGTAATTGTAGCACCACATTGTATTTTTCCTGTGATACCGCCAACGAGAGTCAAACCCCTTACAGTTCCTGTGAAATCACAATTTTCGATTGTTGCACCGTAACCTGTTTCACCAATGATACCGCCTACACAACCTTTTGTTCCTGAAACCTCACCACTTACGCTGAGATTTTTCACAACAGCATTCTGTGAAGCCGAGTTGATTCTGCCAAATAAACCCGTATATAACTTATCATAATTAACGTTGAGATTAGAAATTTTGTAATAATCGCCATTATAGCTGCCATTAAAAACAGAATTGCTATTAATATATACGCCAATAGGTGTCCAATTTGTATACTCACTTAAATCAATATCTGCTGTCTGCTTATAGGAAGCATGACCGTAACATCTGTTTGCTAAAGGATTATTTACCATTTTTGCAACATTTTCAAGGTCAAGAGCAGTATTTATAAGATATGGACTACTGTCAGTACCCTCGCCCTCAAAGAGATCGTTGATTGTTATTGTTGCGGTAGCAGTCTTTCCACCATATGTAGCAGTAAGCGTTGCCTCGCCAACTGTACCGATGTTCACTTCACTTAAAGTATAACCCTCTGTAATATTTTTAGTCGAACCGTCACTATAAGTTGCTGTCAGAGTAAGACCGTCTGGTTTGAATGTGCTTCCGTTTTCGTATATCGAACAGAATGAATCCTCGTTAATCTTGATTGATGAAAGAACTAAATCTGCTTTTTCAAGTGTCCATATCTGATTTGCAGCACCTGTATAAGTAGCAAGCTGAACATTGCTTCCGCTTATAGCAAGAACACAATTTGGGTTATATTTAAGTCGAATAATATAACCGCCGGTTGCTTTTTCGAATCCCCATATTTGTGTACCGTCAGTTACTTTTTTAAATAGTGTAACATTTGTTCCAGCGGTCGGAGTATCAGAATATGGATTTAAAACATAATTATTATCAAGCATTGAATACAGATAATGTTCAGTACCGCCTGTTGTCTTAAACTGAAATGCTTTTGAATTGCTTTTGGCAGCTACTGATACATTCTGCTTATCTGCCGCTATCGCTGAATCAACTGATAAATATGTTCCTGTTGAATTGTTTTTTATGTAGTAGGTTCCTGCATCAATATTTGCATAAGGAATGGCAGGTTCATCTTCAAGAACATAGATATATCCCTGAAAAACATAATCAATGCTTGAAAATATTGTATTAGGATTTATATCTTTACGAAGTTTAAATAATTCTCCACCATAATTGGATTCAGATACAGTTATTTTCGAACCATTAATTGCCTCTACAACAGCAACGTGACCAGCGTAATATTCTGTACCTTTACCTTCCCAACATGCAATTGCACCAAGTTTAGGGGTTTGTCCTTTTTTATTAGCGGCCACTTTTGGATACCAGTTTTCTGCATTTCCTGTAGGCAACTTTGGATCATATCCTAACAATTCATAGGCACGTCCATATGCATAACATGTACAGTTAGGCAATCCATATTTAGGATAAAAAGGATTAATAGAACTATAATAATACTTGTTATCCTTTGCCGGAGCAGTTGTTCTTGGTTCATAAGCAGAGGCACTCATTTTAGGCATCAACGAGCAGAGTGATAACAACATTAAAAGCGATAGCATCATTGCTTCAATTCGTAATTTGACCTTTTTCATTTTAAATACATCTCCTTAAAAATAAATATCACATATATGCTTCAACGTGAAACATATATTAATTTTATTATAGCACATTGCAGCAATTAAATCAATAGAAATTAAATATTTTTGGTTAAAATTGTCATGGTGAACAAAAATAATTATATATTTTGTTTAAAATTACAACAACACTTAAATTATTTTATACAGGCAATAAAATCCACAAGTTTTTATACAAAAAAACACGCACCCTTATTCAGAATGCGTGAAATCATTTTAATATTATATTATTTTATTTCAATTCAACATCCCAACCGCCTGCAATGTAACGTCTAATCAGTATAACATCCTTAAGGTCAACAATATCATCAGCATTTACATCCGCATTGTCAGCATTAATGTCAACATCCCAGCCGCCAGCAATACACCTTCTGATAAGAATAACGTCCTTTAAGTCAACTTTTCCGTCTTCATTTGCATCTCCTGCTATTCCTGCTCCTTCAACTGGCTCTGTTGTAACAGGAGGAGTTACTGTTTCTGTTGTTGTAGTGGTTGTTGTTTCACCAGTTTCAGCAACCCAAACCTTCGACTTGATAAGCTTGCCTTGTTTTAACAATTTTAGCAGGGTTGTATTTTGTTCAGCTGTTCCTGTATAGTTACTTATACCATTAAGTTCAGCGATTGTTTTTCTGTATTCAAAAGACGAATCAAAACCGATTGATTTCAATGCCTCAACAATTGATGTGTAATGTGAAGCTGAACCAGGGAAATAAGTAATAATCCAATATCCGCCCTCTCCGGGAACAATACTTGTTACAGGCTTTTCAGTTGTTGGAATTGTTGCAGTGGTTGTGGCTTTAGTAATTGTAGTATTGGTTGTATTCTTCGTTGTAGATGTGGTTGTTGTTACGGGAACAAAAATCTTTGATTTAACAAGCTTGCCCTGTTCAAGTAAATCAAGCATACATGTATTCTGTTCGGCTGTTCCAGAATAATCAGTTATTCCATTTATTTCTGCAATATTACTTCTGTTTGTATACGATGAATCAACATCTATTGACTTAAGTGCGTCAACAAGTGATGAATAAACGTTAGCACAAGCGGGGTAATAAACATACTCCCACTCCCCATTTTCAAGAAGTGTAGTTGTAGTAATGGCTGTTGTAGTTTTTGAAGTTGTTGCAATAGTTGTTACAGGAACCCATACTTTTGATTTAATGAGCTTGCCCTGCTTTAGTAATTCAAGCATCTGCAAATTTTGTTCTGCTGTTCCTGAATAGTTAATTATGCCATTCAGTTCTGCAATTGCTTTTCTGTAATCATAGGAAGAATCAAAACCTATTGATTTCAACGCATCAACTATGGAAGAAACACTAGGGTCGCAGGGTGGAAAATAAGTATACTCCCAATAACCATCAGCACTGGGTGTTGTAGTAATCGGCGGCTTTGGTGTTTCGCCATTGGAATAATTTATGTATGATACGTTTAAATCAACATCTCCTGTAATACCACTTATTGAGCCTTTGCTGGAATACTGCCACATACCACACTGTGAACTTTTATCATATTCCGTTGGATCGACTGCATAGCTTCCTGACGGATACTGTGCCCACCATATTTCATAACCTGCAGATTTTATTCTTGATATATCGATATAGTTTGTAAACCAATCCTTATTTGCATATACACCAGCTGTATAACCTGCATTTTTAATAAGATCCAGTGAAGAAAGAATATAAGTAGTTAATTCACTTTTTCCAAGATCCTGCTGATTTGATGCTTGCTCAATATCAATATAAACGGGGAATTCAAAACTTTTGCCTGAAAGACTTCCAAGAAAATCAAGTGTACACTGTTTGAAGCCAGCTTCTGTATACGCTCCGCAATAGAAATATGATCCGACATTTAAGCCTGCAGCTTTTGCACCGTTATAGTTTGATTCAAAATATGAGTCTTGTGAATAAGTTTCACCGTTTATCTTGGTTGTGCCTGCACGTATTATTGCAAAATCAATGTGAGTTTGAGCAACCTGCTCCCAGTTAATAGTACTTTGAAATTTTGAAACATCAATTCCATAACTCAGATAATCATATGATTCACTTTCGTAAACATTCAGAAAAGGAATCATAGTAAACACCATTATTAGTGATGTTAAAATTGATATAATTCTTTTAAATTTGTACTTCATAATAATCATCCTTGTAAAAATATTCCATATTATCATAATACGGTACAAAACTTATTTTATAACAAGTAATGTACCGCATTATTTTAGATTTTTAGAGGGTTGCTTATATTACTTCAGTTCGATATCCCAACCACCTGCAATATAACGTCTGATATAGATTACATCTTTAAGGTCAACAGCACTATCATCGTTAACGTCAGCGTTAGCAATATTAAGTTTGTTTTCCCAACCGCCTGCAATATAACGTCTGATAAGTATTACATCTTTAAGGTCAACTACATTATCTTCATTTACATCGCCGGGAACTGATACTTCTGATAAAATCTCAACTGTACCATTCTTAACATTCATTTTAACAATTTCATTGTCAAAAGTTGTTGCATCGCCGTCATCACAGATAATTTTTATTTCTGTATTAACGGAATCAACATTTTCCTTTGCTTTGAATGCCAATTCAAGTATATTTCCATTCTCAACAATATTTTTGTCAAAGTTTACCCATTGAATATAAATGATATTTTGTCCTTCAACACATTCAAAATATGAATCAGCCATTACTGTTCCATTTACACCGTCTACAAATTCAATATAATCTGAATCATAGCTGATTTCAAATCCCAATGATGATATTCCTGGGTTTTCCTGAAGTTCTACAGGTATAACAAAAGTTTCCCCTGCTTTTACGCTTGCATCAGGAATGAGAAGTGATAATTCTTTTGTTATAACAGGTTTAGCTGTGGTAGTAGTTGTTGTGGTCGTTGTCGTAGTAGTTGTTGTTGTGGTGGTTGTTGTAGTT
>JAFQBO010000281.1 GCA_017416665.1 Oscillospiraceae bacterium | reverse complement strand
AGGTAGTTGTTGTCCAGAGTACAAAGTAAATATTTGATAAGTCAAGACCCATAGCTGTGAAGAGTCCCTTGTCATCAGTTACATTGAACTTAACATAAATTGATGTACATGGATCATTTGAATATTCAATTTCAGCTTCAGCAAGAGCTGTATTACAGTCAGGACACCAGTAAACAGGCTTTAAGCCCTTGTACATGTATCCTCTCTTTGCCATTTCGCCGAACACTTCAATCTGTCTTGCTTCATATTCAGGCTTGAGTGTAAGGTACGGATCATCGTAGTCACCGATAGTACCGATACGCTTGAACTGTTCCATCTGGCTGTTTACATGCTTCATGGCAAAATCCTTGCACTGCTTTCTGAGTTCAACAGGAGGAATTGCACCATTTTCAACACCGATTTCCTTCATAGCTTTAAGCTCGATAGGAAGACCGTGTGTATCCCAGCCAGGAACATAAGGAGCACAGAAACCGCTCATGTTCTTATGCTTGATAATGAAGTCCTTGAGTGTTTTATTCAATGCTGTACCAACATGGATCTGACCGTTTGCATACGGAGGTCCGTCATGAAGGATATACTTAGGCTTATCCTTGTTATTGTCGATCATTTTGTAATACAGTCTGTCTTCTTCCCACTTTTTAAGTGTTTCAGGTTCTCTCTTAGGGAGATTACCTCTCATCGGAAAATCTGTCTGTGGCAGATTCAAAGTCTTGTTATAGTCCATTTTATACTTCTTCCTTTTCAGTTACTTGCTCTGCGTTTGTACCTGCAGGAGCGTTATTCTGACCAAACTGAAGGTCTGCAAATTTTGATTCATATGCACCTCTTACTGATCTTGTGGAAAAGCTTGAGGTTGCAAACGGATTCGGAGTCGGCGGTTCCTGATAGGACTGCTGTACCGGCTGTGATGTGTAAGTCTGTACAGGTTCGTCCTCTATTTCTATTTCAGGCATTGCCGAAATCATTTCAAGATGAGTTTTATACATATCAAACAGGCTCTTTTTAAATTCAGTAACCTGTCTCTGTGCCTCTACAAGATTCTGCTTTTCTCTTTCGATTTCTTCCCTGTTCTTTTCCATAGCAGCCTCATGCTGAACAGTAGCCTCATCGATCAGAATCTTAGCCTTTTCCTCAGCCTGTGCAATAATTGCCTCTGCCTTTTCCTGAGCCTCTGCAATAACCTGATGTCCCTGCTTCTGAGCACCCAGCAGAGCGTCTTTAAGAGCATCCTCATCATCACGGTATTCTCTTACCTTATCGGCAAGTATCTGAATTTTACTGTGAAGATCTTCTCTTTCAGCGTCAAGTTCTTCAAACTCAACAATAAGTTCAGCAAGGAAATCGTCAATATCTTCCTGCTTATAGCCGAAAGCGGCTTTTTCAAATTTTCTTTCCTTGATATCGTTTGCACTAATCAATGCCACTCACCTCTCAACAATATTTTAACACAGTAATGTGTATTCTGCCTTTTTTTGTCATTCCCGAAACCTGTGAAAGTCTGTATTTACCGTAACCTCTTACAGAAAATACATCGCCTTCACTGAGAATATACGAACAGTCGTTTTTAAGCGAGGAATTAACCTCTGCACCTATACCTTTTATGATGCCTGAAATTTTTCCACGGCTTACATTCAGAGCAAAACCCGCAACGGCATCGAGTCTGAGTGAAGCTGTT
>JAFQBO010000034.1 GCA_017416665.1 Oscillospiraceae bacterium | reverse complement strand
ATGTTCCTCTTGTTGATATGCCTGTACCAGACTGTAATGACAGCTTAACTGTATAATCATTACACATCACAATATTCATCTCTCTGGGCAAATTTTTCCCACTTTTTACAACCTCATGTTCTTTATTATAAAGCCAGTAAAAATACTTATGATCTGCCCACAGTCTGGTATAATATTTATTACCATCAAGGCTATAGCTTTCAGAATTTTCAATTATACTTTTTATTTCTATATCTGTCGCATTTGCATCTGTTCTACTGCATCCGGATATGCATATTGTCATTATCAGTAATAATAGCTTTATAGAAATTTTTTTCATGCTATTCCTCACTATACCTCACCGAATAAATCTTATCATCAAATTTAGAAAGCGGAGTAATTTCGCCGTCCTCATTCATCGGATCCATACAGAGGTAATTGCTCTCATCACTGCCGACAATCAGTACAAAATGGTAATTACCGTTATCGGTTCTGACACACACTATCGGATAGACTGCGTTTTTAAGCATATCATCAACTTCGTTTTCCGACAGTTCAGACGGTTCTCTTCTTGTAAATTCAACGCCCAGTACGTTTCCTGCCTTTATCCAGTCGAGATCACCTTCCGAGTCGTAAACGCCGTTTTCGCTGAAATACGCATTAAGTGTTTTGGGTGTTATTTCATCAAGCTCCGAAACAGTGATATTCTGCATTATAACCATAGACGTAAGACATGTTGTAAGACAGCCTGAATCACCCATTTTGTATTTTGAGTCGCCTAAATTATCATCTTTCCATCGTTCATCCTGCTGAAAAAACGCAACAGGGTCAGAGTATGTAATTTCCTCTTTTGGCAGAATAACTTCAGCGTTTCTGTTTCTGTAGAGATAAATCGCACCCGTGCCTGTAACAATCAGCAGTACGCATGCAAGAAAGAAGTATATCAGAAGTTTTGCGAATCTTTTTCTCATCGGTTACGCCCCTTTTATGTCACTGTTACAAAAACTGCATTTTCCAACAAAGCCTTTTCTTATGGTATTACTCGCTCCACAGCCGTTACACTGCACAACAACATACTCAACATTTTTGGTTTTTCCGCCATTAAGTACGATGCTCACAGCACCATTTTCATTATTCAGACTTGCATTAACTATGTATCTTTTTGCCACAAGCTTTTTGAAAAGCTTAACGAATTCGTCTTCAGACATTGCCATAAGTGTTGAGGCACTTTTTACAGGCATTTCACCGTCCTTGTCACCACGAAAGATATTGTCAAGCATTTTTGCCTTGTTAATCAGTCTGATTTTTCTGATACCCCAAAGCAATATCAGTACGCTGATTGCACAAATGGTAAGAGAAAGAAAGAACTCATCAACTGCTGAACCATCTGTATCAATTTCACCTGTCAGTGCAAGTATAATTCCCAGAAACCAGAATGCCGCATTTCCTCCGCCAAACAGACACAGTATTATTCCGATAAAACTTGAAAATGATGTTTTAGCTTTTGAAATAAACATAATTTCTCCCTCTTTCCTTCTTTTTCTAAAAAAGAAGCAAAAAATTCTTCTGTTCTTTTTT
>JAFQBO010000280.1 GCA_017416665.1 Oscillospiraceae bacterium | reverse complement strand
CCGATTTGGTAAAGCCTTTGTTTGCGGCAAATCTCAAAACACCGCCATACGTCTTTTCGCCGTTTCTGATGGCTTCATAAGCTTTTTTCAGCATACAGTCCTCGTGATAAGTTTTTCTGATCATTAAAAATCCGTTAAACTCTGCTTCAACAGGTTCACCACAAAATCTGCACGGAATAATTTTAGCATGTTTTCTGTGCCATTCCTTCTGCCTCAGATTTTCTTTATGTCTGATTACCGGATCCTGTCTGTATGTTTTATTGGATATTGTCCTGTTGATTTTTCTGCACTCAGGCGAACAAATCGTATGATTTTTCTGTCGTGCATCAAACAGCTTACCGCAGATTTTACATTTTTGACGTATCATTTTTTCACCTTCATTGAAAAGTACCTCTATTTCGTAATATTTTGCCCGTTTTTGCCACGTTAAAAGATTTTTAGTATAATTTGCCGTTAAAATTTATCGTGGCAAATAAGGGTGTTTTTTAGGCTTGTTATCTATTCTATACATCTCCCTCTGCACGATGCAATGATTTTTCGATTGAAAATCCGTCAGGGTATCTTGCTTTCAGCTTGTCAATATTCATCTGAAATATTGTTTCAAGGTCGTAGCCTATTGCTTTCGCAGTCACAGCCAAATACCATGCTACATCACCTAACTCTTTTGCCAGATGTTCTCTGTCAAGTTCATGTCCGTGAAACAAGTGCTTTTTCAGAATGTCAATAGCTTCACCTGCTTCACCATTCAGACCTATTAACCCGTTTACCATTAAAGCGTCGACTGTTACGCCGTTGATTATTATTGTTATCGGGCATTTAGTATTCATTTCGTTTGCCGTTCGTATACATTCTCTCTGAAATTCGTTAATTGTCATTCTTCACCCTCCTCAATTTCCTTATCATCATCGGTTTCGGGAAGTTCTTCTCCCCAGTCCCAGAATATGTAGTCATTCATGATTAAGTTTCCTTTCCTGTCGCCCTGCAAAGCTTTTGTCACCCGTCATAAGACCGACAGCTTTTGCGAGAGCCGAAAACATAACAAGAATGTCGTCTGACTTTTCACATTTTGCGATTTCGTCATAAGCTGTCATACGGTTATGTTCAAGTTCTTTTCTGTCCTGAATGTAACCGAGATGTGCATCAACAGAGCTTTCGTATTCAGCATAATTTTTTTCATCAAGTTTTACAGCCTCTTCCTTTGTGATTTCACCATCATTGAGTTTACCGTAAAGCTGAAGAAGTTTATCAAAATATTTATACTCGTCCGCACCGAAATCATCGATATTGAAATCGCCATTACCGATGATAAAATTCCATGCCTGTTCTTTAAGTTTAAGGAAATCGTCTGTATTTTTCATTCCGATCAAAAACATAACTGCCTCCTTTAAAACGGCGGTGTACTTGTAATCTGCTTTGTCTGATTTTTAAAGCAGCTGTATATTTTATTCGGGTCATCATTATCACAGATTATTCTCTTGCTTTTTTCGCTGTAACGCACCTTCACACGCCTGTCGCCCAGAAGTTTTCTTCCTGTAAGTCTGTTTTTTGTGATACCGATAACCGACTGATATGTTTCACGGTCAACGCCCCTGTTACCGGAATATGTAATAAACACATCAACAGCGTTGGTGATGTCACTTGAACCGCTTACTGAATCATTGTCAAGCTCGTCCTTGTTCTGTTCTTTTTTCGGGTGAGCAATAATAATCACGGCAATATCGAGCTTTACAGCCAGTGCCTTGACCTTTTTTACAAACTCACTCTGAGCCCTGTAAAGGTCGCCTGAGGGTTCAGCATCGAGAGCGGTCATAAGATTATCAATCAGCACAAGCTTTATTCCGTACCGGCAGACTGCCTTTTGTATAACGCCAAGAAGTGTTATGTCT
>JAFQBO010000006.1 GCA_017416665.1 Oscillospiraceae bacterium | reverse complement strand
TGTACCTCTTGAACCGGTAAAAAGGTAAGCATGAGCAGTTTTTTTGTTTTTTATCTGATTTTTCAGAGTCTGGGTAATGTGCGGCTGTGAAATAACGTCATCAAACGAAAGCGGACGCCATTTTCTATATAAAGCTGTATACATTCGCACACTCCCTTTTAAACATATTTAAATACAAAAATTCCGAAACATAGGTGTGCAGGCTTGCTGCGGCACACGAAACGATCCGCTTAATGCTGCTCGGTTCCCCGCCTGACATGGTTCACGGTGTTCCATTGCACAGGGCCCGCACACCTATATTTCGGAATGGAAATATTACTTTTCATAAATACATTTCTATTATACCACAACAATATTATTTTTTCAAGTCTTATTTTAATATTTTTCACCTTTTTTTCATCAACGATATATAAAATCGTTAATATAACAGAAATTACACTATAAAAATTGTGCATATTTTTGTTAAATCCCCATAGCCAAGAAAAAAAAATTGTGCTATAATAGTAATATGCAGATTAATTTCAAAGGAGCATGTAATATGAAAGTATTAAAATTCATCTCAATCGCTGCGGCTGTCGTCACTGTTGTTACTGCTCTGGCGGCTGTTGTTACTGTATACAGCAAAAAGTACAAAAAAAATTATATTACAGTCTGTGAATAACAGATTTAAAAAGGGAGACTTTATAAATGGATATCAGAATTGAACTCGCAGAAACTTTAAAGGACAAGCCTGCTGATGAAAGCAAGCTTGGTTTCGGTCATTACTTTACCGATCACATGTTTGTTATGAACTACGATACAGGCGAAGGCTGGCATGATGCAAGAATTGTTCCTTATCAGAACATTTCACTCTCACCTGCTGCAATGTGTCTGCATTACGGTCAGGAAGTTTTTGAAGGTCTCAAGGCGTATCGTACTGCCGAAGGAAAGATTCAGCTTTTCCGTCCTGAGGAAAACTTCAAAAGACTTAACCAGTCAAACAAGAGAATGATTATTCCTGAAATCAACGAGGACGACTGTCTTGAAGCACTCATGAAGCTTCTTGAAATTGAAAAGGACTGGGTTCCTCACACTGACGGTGCCGCACTTTATATACGTCCGTTCATCTTCGCAACTGATCCATATGTAGGCGTACGTCCTGCCGATCACTATATGTTCATGATCATTCTTTCACCATCAGGTGCGTACTACTCAACAGGACTCAACCCTGTAAAGATTTATGTTGAAAACAACTATGTAAGAGCCGTAAGAGGCGGTACAGGATTTGTAAAGACAGCCGCTAACTACGCTATCTCACTTGCAGGTCAGGACGAAGCTCACAAGCAGAACTATGAACAGGTTCTCTGGCTTGACGGTGTTGAAAGAAAATACATCGAAGAAGTTGGTTCTATGAACATCTTCTTTGTTATTGACGGAGAAGTTATTACTCCTGAACTTACAGGCTCTGTACTTCCGGGTATCACAAGAAAATCAGCAATCGAAGTTTGCCGCAGCAAGGGCTACAAGGTAACTGAAAGAAGAATTACTATTCAGGAAGTTGCACAGGCTTATGACGATGGTAAGCTTAATGAAGTTTTTGGCACAGGTACAGCCGCTGTTATTTCTCCTGTAGGACACCTTAAATGGGGCGAAAAGATCATGGAAATCAATGACAACAAAATCGGTACCGTTTCTCAGATGCTCTATGATACAATGACAGGTATTCAGTGGGGTAAAATTGAAGACGAATTCGGTTGGATTAAAGAAGTTAAATAAAATTTTAAGGAGCTGTGAAATACAGCTCTTTTCTGTAATCTATAAACAAGACATTCGACAAACTGAGGACGCCCTAAGGCGTCCTCAGACTGTAGAAAAACCTCAAAATTAAAGTTCGTGCCGATTAAATCGGCAGGCAAATATGAGTACGACCAAAGTAAGGGGACGCTTTCTCTT
>JAFQBO010000279.1 GCA_017416665.1 Oscillospiraceae bacterium | reverse complement strand
TCAATACAAGTGGTAAGTCACTCGAATACTTTGACCCTGAAACTAATGAAAAGTACATTCCTTATGTAATCGAACCTTCACTCGGCGTTGAAAGACTCTTCCTTTCAATCATTACTGAAGCCTACGATGAAGAAGAACTCGTTTCAACAGATAAGGACGGCAACGAAAAGAAGGATATGAGAACAGTTATGCATCTCCACCCTGCTCTTGCACCATACAAGGTTGCTGTACTTCCTCTCGTTAAAAAGCTTACACCTCAGTCAGAAGAAGTATATGAAATGCTTTCAAAGAAGTTCATGACTACATTTGATGAAGCAGGTGCTATCGGTAAGAGATACCGCCGTCAGGACGAAATCGGTACTCCTTTCTGCGTAACTTATGACTTCGATACTCTCGAAAAGGACGGCTGTGTAACAGTTCGTGACAGAGATACAATGGAACAGGAAAGAGTTAAGATTGAAGATCTTGTAGGCTATATCGAAAAGAAAATTGAATATTAATTAACATAAGACGTCCGTTTTCGGGCGTCTTTTTATAATTTATGCAAATGTTATACAATAAATATTGACAAATTAAAATTTTTATGTTATGCTTATAAAAAATACATATGGGGGAATACATTAATGAAAAAGAAAAAAATTATAAGTACGCTCATTTCAGCGGTTATGATGATGACAGCCTCTGTTTCGTCGTTTTCCACTGTTAATGCAGTAGAAACCGGTGAAATGCGTGACATAACAACAATGGAACTTGTCCGTGACATGGGCGTAGGCATCAATCTCGGTAACACTATGGAATCATGTGGCGACTGGATTGCACAGTGGGGTGCAGGTGGATTTCCGGCTGGAACTGTAAGTGCCTATGAAACAGCCTGGGGAAGTCCTGTTATTACGCAGGATATGATTAAAGGTTATGCAAACGAAGGCTTTGGTGTTGTAAGAGTGCCTGTTGCATGGTCAAACCTGATGGGTGACAACTATCAGATTAATGCAGACTATATCGCAAGAGTTCAGCAGATCGTTGACTGGATTATTGCAGAAGATATGTACGCCATCATCAACATACACTATGACAGTGGTTGGCTGCACGAACTCCCGAATAATCCCGAAGGTTGCAAGAACCGTTTCAAGGTTATGTGGGAACAGATTTGTGAAGGTTTTAAGGATTACGGCGACTACCTTATGTTTGAATCACAGAACGAAGAACTCGGCTGGGATTCAATCTGGAATCAGTGGTCAGGTACAGCAGAACAGAAAGCTGAATCCTATAAATATGTAAATGAAGTAAATCAGATTTTCGTTGATACTGTAAGAGCATCAGGCGGAAACAATGATGAACGTCATCTGCTTATTTCAGGATATAAGACAGATATTGCACTTACATGTGATTCTTTATTTGAAATGCCGGAAGATCCGATGGACAGATGTGCGGTTTCCGTTCACTACTATACTCCTGTAGGATTTGCAATTCTTGAAAAAGACGAAAGCTGGGCTGAATGCCGTGAAACCTGGGGCACTGAAGCTGATTTTGCAGAGCTTGAATCAAACATGAATCTTATGAAGTCAACATATATCGACAATGGCGTTCCTGTTATCATTGGTGAATATGGCTGTCCTAAAACTTTAAGAGATTCCAATGATAACATTATAGGTAATAAAGATCCTGAATCTGTACGACTTTTCCTTTCTTCCGTTTGTGAAGAAGCATATGAAAGACAGCTTTGTCCTGTACTCTGGGACATTACTGATCTTCATTACGATCGTACAAACTGTAAGATGTTGGATCAGGAATTAAAGGCAAATTTCAATGATATTGTCAAGGCAGAAGATGAACAGCCAACAACTGAGCCTTCAACAGAACCTACAGTTACAACAACATCAGAAACAACAACTACTACTACTATCACAACGACTACAACAACTTCTGCAACCACTACTACTTCAAAAGCAACTACAACTTCTTCTGCAACAACAACTACTTCAAAAGTAACCACAACTTCTTCCGCTACTACTACAACTTCAACACTTGCAACAGACCCGACAGAAACAACCACTACTACTTCTAAAACAACTACCACAACTCCAACTGAAACTACTACAACAGAACCTGATGAACCACTTCCAACAGAAGAAACTGCTCTTGCCGAACCAGCAGGAATTTTAATTCTGGATAGCAAACCAACAAAAACCGAATACGAAGTCGGCGAAGAACTCGATCTTACTGGTCTTGAAATCTCACTTCGTTACTATCCGGGCGGAGAGATTCCAATATCTCAGATCAACAAATATACCCTGCTTTTTGATAAAGTAAATCCGCTTGATTATCCTGATGATTTTATTGTCGATACATCAGACTTTGACAACAAAACAGCTGGAACATATACAATTATCGTAAAACATAATGAACCAAGATGGTTTGAATACAATGAGATTTCATTTGAGGTTACTGTAACATGTTCTGAGACAGTTCCGTCTGATGAAATCGGCACACCTTCTATGATGGGCGATATTAACCTTGACAACTTTGTCGGAACAGCTGATGTAGTTGTTCTTACAAAATACAATGCGAATAGTTTACTTTATCCGCTTAAGAATTCTACAGCAATTGCTAATGCTGATGTAAACCATGATGATACTTTAGATACATCAGATACACTCAAACTGATTGAATACCTGTTGCGTACAATTACACTCGAAGATCTTGAAAAATAATTCATAATAATAATAGGACGCCTTAGGGCGTCCTCAGCTTGTCGAAAAAGTCCTTATAGAAAAGATTTTTCAAAATTAAAAGTTTCGGTCAAGCCTTTTTGCTTGCATGCCTGGGGTGCAAAGGCTGGGGGGGTGGTGGGGCAGAGCCACTCGTCGCCGTCCGCAGACGGCGAAACACCCCATCGGAGGCGCGCCCGAAGGAAGTGCCCTTGGGGTACATTTACGAGGGGTGAATTGAAAAACAGCCCAGTG
>JAFQBO010000278.1 GCA_017416665.1 Oscillospiraceae bacterium | reverse complement strand
GTGGAAAAGTGTTGCAAGCTCAACTGAGTACTTGGTAATTTTTGCAGGGTCATAAGCCTTTGCGGCACTGTCAATTTCATTCGGAAGTGCGGCAAGCTGTCTGATAAGTTCGATTTCCTGCGGCTTGTCCAGAATATCAAGTTCTTCAACCTTATAGTCATCAGCCACACAGCCTTCTGCACTGAGGTTTGAAATAAGACTGCATATTCTTGCGTGTGCATACTGAACATAGTATACAGGGTTCTGTGATGACTTTTCAACTGCAAGATCAAGGTCAAAGTCGAAGTGTGAATCAGGTTCACGAAGATTGAAGAAAAATCTTGCTGCATCGATCGGAATTTCGTCAAGGAGTGTTGAAAGTGTAACTGCCTTACCCGAACGCTTTGAAAGCTTGTACTTTTCGCCGTTTCTTACAAGATTTACCATCTGCATAATAACGATGTCAAGCTTTGATGGATTAACGCCAAGTGCCTGGAGAGCTGCTTTCATACGAGGAATGTAACCGTGATGGTCAGCACCGAAAATGTCGATTGCCTTGTCGTATCCTCTTGTTACGAGCTTATTATAGTGGTAGGCAATATCCGGTACGAAGTATGTTACAACGCCGTTTGCACGGATAAGAACTCTGTCCTTTTCGTCGCCAAGCTCTGATGATTTGAACCAAAGCGCACCTTCCTGTTCGTATGTATAGCCGCTTGCCCTGAGCTTTTCAATAATTTCGTTTACAGCACCATTGTTGTGGAGTGTACTTTCTCTGAACCAGTTATCGTATGTGATGCGGTATTTGAGAAGATCACGTTCAAGACCTGCCACATTTTTCGGAAGAGCAAAATCTGTAAGAGCTTTTTTACGGTTTTCTTCTGTATCATTTATAATATCCGTACCGTTTTCCTGAATGTAGTTGAATGCATGTTCAATGATGTCCATACCGAGGTAAACATCATCAGGCATAGGGAAGTCCTCACTATTATTATAAATGGTTTCACAGATTTTTGCAACATTTTTTTCTGATTCTGCAATAATTACCTGTCCTTTTTCACTGCAAAGCTGTGTAAATCTGAGATTGAGTGACTTGCCGAACTTTTCAATCTGATTACCTGCATCGTTTACATAGAATTCACGCTGAACGTCATATCCTGCCCAGTTAAGGATTTCAGCGAGACAGTCACCGATTGCACCGCCTCTTGCATTGCCGATATGCATAGGGCCTGTAGGGTTTGCCGAAACGAACTCAACAAGCATTTTTTTGCCGTTTCCTGTATCGGTTTTACCGTAGTTTTCGCCTTCTGTGATTACAGTGTCCATAATATCGGAAAACCATCTTCTTGAAAGGAAGAAGTTGATAAATCCGGGGCCGGCAATTTCAAAACGTTCAAAATAAGTACCTGCAAGTGAAACTTCACTGCATATAAGCTCGGCGATCTGTCTTGGAGCCATTTTAAATGCCTTGGCACATACCATCGCTGTGTTTACAGCGAAATCGCCGTTACTTTTATCAGCCGGAATTTCTACTCTGAAATCAGGAAGTGGTTCAGCAGGAGCTTTTCCGTTTGCTACAAGCTGTCCGAGTGAGTTTAAAATAATTTCTCTGAGCTGCTGTGATGCAAGCTTTGTCAGATTTGCCATTGTATATCATTACCTTTCTTTATTGGTTTTATATGTTGTTTTATTTATCAAGCTTTACATTTACGATTATTTCGTTGTCCGACATATAGCTTGAGTTTATATCAAGGGTGTATTTCATATGAAGATCGCCACCGTTTTTGTCGAGGTTGTTTTTTATAAAGTGCGTGTAAATTCCTATATCCATCGAGCCGTACGGTGTCTGGTACTGGCAGTGATGCTTTTTGCCTGTTTCTATGATAAGATCCGAGCTTGAGTTACCCGAACGTATTACAGATGCATATCTGTCAGCCTTTACGGAAATTTCCGTAACCGAACCTTTGAAGCCTGTTGCCTCTGAATCCTCGTAGGAAATCAGAAAAGTATCATTTTTTATTGTGAATGATCCTTTTGTGAGAAGTTCGGTTTCGGTTGATTCATCATGAACTGCCTGTATGCTTTTCATAGTTATCATTGCGTTGTTTTTCAATTTTTAATCTCCTAAACTACAGCTGAAAACCTCACCGTTTACAGGGTGTCCGAGAAAGTTTCCTGCATTTTCTTCAAAAAGCGAAACACTGTCGCTGACAAAAAATGTATTTTTCCCCTTTTCCTTTCTGTCTGAAAGGAGGTCTTTTTCGATAAGACAGTTATATGCAAACTTTGCCGCCTCAGCACCTGATGAAATAAGCTTTACATCCGTTCCGACTATATCGGCGATAATGTCCTTTATGACGGGATAATGAGTACAGCCGAGAATAAGTGTGTCGACATTTTCCTTCATTATAGGTTCAAGATATTCCTTTGCGGCAAGAATTGTTATTTTGTTGTCACGCTGAATATATCCGTTTTCCACAAGGTGAACAAACAGCGGACAAGCGTTTCCTACAACCTGCATCTGCGGGTTTATTGCTTTTATTGCTTTTTCATAGTAACCGCTTTTGATGGTGGCAGGAGTACCGATAATACCGATTTTACCGTTTTGGGTTGTGGCACATGCCGCCTGCACCGCAGGGTGTATAACTCCTGTAAACGGCATATCCGGTGCAAGTGAGCCTGTTCCGACAACGGAACTTACTGTTCCGCATGCCGCAATTATCATTTTGATTTTATGCTTCTTTAAAAATTCAACGTCCTGCTGAGCATATCTGAGAACTGTTTCACGGCTTCTGCTGCCGTAAGGTACTCGTGCTGTATCGCCGAAATATATAATGTCTTCATTCGGCAGAATTGTGTTGAGTTCCTTTACAGCTGTAAGTCCGCCCATTCCTGAATCAAAAACACCGATTGCGTAATTTTTCATGTTAATCTCCATATTTTCCGTACAAATTCTGAAGGTGCGGCTTTTAATAGGTTCTGTCGGCGTTGTCGATGGCCTGTTCAATAAGCTTGTCGATGAGATAGCCGTATGTCATGCCGAGGTCTTCCATGAGTTTAGGATACATGCTGATTGAGGTGAATCCAGGCATTGTGTTGATTTCGTTGACAATGATTTCGCCGTCATCTGTCAGGAAAAAGTCAACTCTTGCAAGACCTTTACAGCCCATAGCCTTATATGCATTTATGGCAGTTTCTCTGATACGCTTTACATCTTCATTGGAAATTCTTGCAGGAATATGAAGACTTACGGAATTGTTGAGATATTTGGAGTCGTAGTCGTAAAAGTCGTTGCTCTTGCCGATTTCACCGACAAATGATGCAAATGGATTGTCATAACCGAAAACAGCAACTTCAAGTTCTCTGCCGCTGATAAATTCTTCAATTACAACCTTGTTGTCATGTGAAAAGGCGATTTTAACGGCGTTTTTCAGAGAATTCAGATCGTCTGCCATGTTGATGCCGATTGAAGAACCACTGTTTGCAGGCTTTACGAAAAGAGGAAAGCCAAGGTCATCGGCGATATTTTTACATTCAGCGTCGAGATGATTGATATTTCTGTGTGAAAGCATTCTCCATTTTGCGGTTTTTATATTGTTGTAGTCAAGAATTGAATGTGTGTGTGATTTATCCATGCACGCAGCTGATGCTAAAAGTCCGCAGCCTACATACGGGATTCTTGCAAGATCGAGAAGTCCCTGGATTGTACCGTCTTCACCGTTTTTGCCGTGAAGGACAGGGAATACAACATCGAATTTCTTGAAGGTTACATCGCCGTTTTCAATAATGACCAGTCCTTTATGGAGCGGATCGGGCGAGATGATTGCAGAAGTGCAGTCGGAATCCTTTTCCCATTCACCGCTTGCAATATTGCTTACATCACCCGGATAGTAAAGCCAGCGACCTTTTTTTGTGATACCCACACATGTTACGCTGTATTTGTCACGAGGCATATTTTCAATAACATTTGTTGCAGAAATAAGCGAGATGTCGTGTTCGCTTGATGCACCGCCGAAAATAACAAGAACTTTGATTTTTGACATGTTTCCAACTCCTTAAAGGTACTTTTTCTTTTTTACTGAAAGCATGAATACTTACAATAGATATTATGTATCACTATATTTTAACATATTCTACAAAAAACTTCAAGCTTTTTTTTGATATTATTGTAATTTTTTTATTTTTACTTTAAATATTGACGTAAAATCAAATGAAAAATGAACATTTCATACTATATATATACAATATCTGATGATAATATTCTTTTTGAAAATAAAATTTCTTCTGATACTTGACAACTGAAAAAAAGTGTGATATAATATGAATACCTCTTTTAGGGGTATATTTTTATGTTTGAAAATATTTTTCCCTGAACTGAGGGAGGCAAACTAATTTATTATTCCGTAAAAACGGAAAATTCGTCAGGAGGTGCCGGTATGCGAGTAAAGGTGACTTTAGCTTGTACAGAATGCAAGCAGCGCAATTATTGTACTAAGAAGAATAAGAAGAATGATCCTGACAGATTAGAAATGAAGAAATATTGTAAATTCTGCAAGAAACATACCGTTCATAAAGAAACAAAATAAATTGTAAGGATAGT
>JAFQBO010000277.1 GCA_017416665.1 Oscillospiraceae bacterium | reverse complement strand
GGTATATGAACTCTTAAAGAGAGATATTTCAATAGAAAAAATTCATGAAATTACTCTTATTGATGAATGGTTCCTTGAAAAGTTCATGAATCTCGTTGAACTCGAAAGATGGCTCGCTGATGGTACTCTTGATGAAGAAAAGTACCTCACAGCAAAGAAATTCGGCTACCTTGACAGCACAATCGAACGTATCTCAGGTCAGAAATGTCCGATGAGAAAAAAAGCCGTTTACAAGATGGTTGATACTTGTGCAGGCGAGTTTAAGGCTCAGACTCCTTACTTCTACTCAACATTCGATGAGGAAAATGAAGCAAGAGAATTTATTGATGCCAAAAACAGTGACAAGAAGAAGATTATCGTTTTCGGTTCGGGTCCTATCAGAATCGGTCAGGGTATCGAATTCGACTACTGCTCAGTTCACTGCGTATGGGCGTTAAAGGAAGAAGGCTATGAAGCTGTAATTGCAAACAATAACCCAGAAACAGTTTCAACAGACTTCGATACAGGTGACAGACTTTACTTTGATCCGCTTACAAGAGAAGATGTTGAGTCAATCATTGAAACTGAAAAGCCATACGGCGTTGTAGTTCAGTTCGGCGGTCAGACTGCCATCAAGCTTACACGTCACCTCGCTGACATGGGCGTTAATATTCTCGGTACTTCTGCTGACAGCATAGATGCTGCCGAAGACAGAGAAAGATTTGACGAACTCCTTGAAAAGTGTGATATTCCAAGACCAAACGGCTATACTGTAATGACAACTGCTGAGGCGGTTGAGGTTGCTGAAAAGCTCGGCTATCCTGTACTTCTCCGTCCGTCATACGTTCTCGGCGGTCAGAACATGATTATTGCTCACAACCGTAAGGACGTTGAGGAATATATGCACATTATCACTCGTACAATGATAGAAAATCCGGTTCTCATCGACAAGTATATGATGGGTAAGGAAGTTGAAGTTGACGCTATCTGTGACGGTGAGGATTTCCTCATTCCTGGTATCATGGAACATATCGAAAGAGCCGGCGTTCACTCAGGTGACTCTATCTCTGTATATCCTGCACAGACACTTTCTGAAAAAATTGTAAATACTATCATCGACTATACAAAGAAGCTTGCTTTTGAACTCAAGGTTATCGGTCTTGTAAATATTCAGTATGTTGTTTACAATGATGAAGTTTACGTTATCGAAGTAAATCCACGTTCTTCAAGAACTGTTCCTTATATCAGTAAGGTTACAGGCATTCCTATGGTTGATATTGCAACAAAGATTATGCTCGGTTCTTCACTCAAGGAACAGGGTTATGAAAGCGGCCTCTACAAGAAGAGCGAATATGTTGCCGTTAAAGTACCTGTATTCTCATTTGAAAAGCTTCAGGACGTTGATACAATGCTCGGCCCTGAAATGAAGTCAACAGGTGAATGCTTAGGTATTGCAAAGAACTTTGAAGATGCACTCCTCAAGGGTCTTGTTGCGGCAGGTTATGACCTCAAGAAGGAAGGCGGCGTACTGATTTCAGTAAGAGATCAGGATAAGCAGGAGGTTATCTCTATCGCTGACAAGTTCGCTTCAATGGGCTTTGATATTTATGGTACAAGTGGTACTGCAAGCACTCTCAACAAGAATATGATTGCAACAAATCTCGTAAACAAGATTTCAGAAGAAGCAGAACCAAACGTTCTCTCACTCCTTGAAAGTGGAAAGATTCACTACGTTATCTCAACTTCAGAAAAGGGACGTCTCCCTGAAAGAGATTCCGTTAAGATGCGTCGTAAGTCTGTTGAACGTTCAATATGCAGTCTTACTGCGATTGATACTGCCAAATCACTTGCAAACGTTCTCAAGACAAACAGAACTATTGATGATGTTGATATGGTTGACATCACAAAGATTTAAGTCGTATATTTACTGAAATATGATAATTTGACAATGCAGAAATAAGGGCGACCATTGGTCGCCCCTACTACTCCATAATATCTAAAATTATACTTTCTGTGCCTGTAATTTG
>JAFQBO010000276.1 GCA_017416665.1 Oscillospiraceae bacterium | reverse complement strand
TATGATAACCCATATCCCTGTAGTATTCAGCAAGCGTAATTCCCGTATAAATAGAAGCCTCTCTTGCCGCAACAGGCATATTTGAAGTATTTGCAATAAGAACTGTTCTGTCAGTAAGCGGACGATTTGTCTTAGGGTCGATAAGCTCCGAGAATTCCTCAAGTACCTGAGTCATTTCGTTACCACGCTCACCACAGCCGATATACACAATAATATCAGCGTCACACCATTTTGCAAGCTGATGCTGTGTCATTGTCTTACCCGTACCAAATCCGCCCGGAATCGCTGCTGTACCACCCTTTGCGATTGGCAGAACAGTATCTATAATTCTCTGTCCGGTAATAAGAGGACGTGAGATCATCTTTCTGTCCGCAACAGGTCTTGCCTGTCTGATAGGCCACTTCTGACATAAAGTAAGTTCATGTATTTTGCCGTGTCTGTCTTCGATTTTACATACAACGTCATTTACAGTGTACTTTCCGTTTTCCGCAGTCCATACAACCTTGCCTGCAAGATTCGGTGACAGCATGCAGTAATGTCTGATAACGGCTGTTTCAGGACATGACGCATAAATCTGTCCACCTGAAATCAAATCGCCGATTTTTACTTCAAGTGTTACATCATAGGTTTTCTGAGTATCAACAGCAGGTACGTCCGCACCCTCATTGATAAATCTGCCCGAAAGCTTTTTTATCTCCCAGAGCGGACGCTGAATACCGTCATAGATATTTGAGATGATACCCGGAGCAAGAGTTACACTCATTGGTGCATCTGTACCAACGACCGGCTCTCCGACTTTAAGACCTGTCGTAACCTCATAGACCTGAATTGTGGTAAATTCGGAAGTTATGCCGATTACTTCGCCGATAAGACGTTTTTCACCGACATAAACCATCTCAAGCATAGAAAACGACTTTGTGTTTTTAACCTTTACGACAGGTCCGTTTACTGAGTATATTTTATTTTCCATTTGTTCGGTTTCCTCCGTATCAGTTTTCCGACGCCTTAAAGCTGTACCTTGAGGAGAAGGTCTGCTTTTGTTCGTCAAGTGCACTATCAAAGGTTTTGTCTATGATAATGCCTTTTTCTTCAAAAAATAGTGCAATTCCGCCGAGAACTATATCGCCGTCCGCTTCAACCTTACAGCCTGATGCCTTTTCAAGAGTCTGTTTATATTTCAGATCCTTTTCGGATACCTTTATAACAGCACCCTTAATATTTTCGTTTTCAAGCTGTTTCACGAGAAATTTCTCATATTCCTGAGAATTTACAAAGCCGTTGATTCTCTGTTCAACGAAGGCAAATATCATTTTAACGAGTGTATTTCTGTGTTTGAGAACCTCTGTACGAAGTTCCTGCTCATGAAGTGCAGACATACGGCGGTACTTTCCTTCTATTTCCTTGACAGCCTTCTGTATTCTTATATATGAATCGTTCAGAATTCTGTCTTCTGTAGCTTTAAGAATCTGTGCTTTTTCATCCATTGCCTGTTGTTCAATCTGTTCAATCTGTTCTTCAATTTCAGCATTTACCGAAGCCTTGAATCGTTTAAGCTTACGGTCATGGTTTTCTGTCATTTAAAGCACCTCCTATTCCAGTCTGATACCTACAGCATCACTTACATATTTATTGAGATTTTCAGTAATATGCGATGTGCCGTGTCTGTCGGGAATTTCAACAATAAGCGGTGATCTGTACTTGAGCTTTATATCAAAAATAAAATCGTGACAAAGCTTTACAAGCTTTTCGGTAATAAGTAAAACAGCGATTTCCTTGTCTTCAAGTACCTTTTCGATTTCAGCCGTCACTTCTTCAGGTTCATGTGCAATAGCACCGTTTATGCCTGCAAGTCTCATTCCCATATGTGTATCAATATTATCACTTATAAGATAGAATTTCATAATTATACCTTATCCCAGAGCGTTTAAAATCATAAATGAAATAAGGAAGCCGTAAAGGGCAACACCTTCACCGAGAGCAACGAAAATAAGTGCCTTTGAGAATGACTTAGGTTCTTCCGCAACCGCACCGATAGCGGCAGGAGCAGCGTTACCTACGGCAATACCGCATCCGATTGAACCAAGACCTACTGAAAGAGCCGCCGCAAGGTAGCCGAGACCTGCATCGCCGATAGCATTGCTTACTGTTTCAGCTGTCTGAGCACTTACAAACTCGCCTGTCGGTAAAATTACAGCAAGTGCTAAAACGGCAAAAAATGAACAGATGTTAATGATAAATGCTTTTTTTGCACCGCCTGCCTTGTTCTTTTTCTTCAAAACGTAAGCAACCGGTAAAATAAGCATTGCAACTGCAAACAACGGAATAAGCATAAGTTCTAAGATATTCATAATTAAACTCCTTAATTTTAATCAATATTTGGCTGATAGTTTACTTTTACAGGTTCAAAGGCGATACCGTCTCCGTCGTAAAAACGTGAGAATACTTCATAAAATTCAAGTCTGAGTACCTGAATACCCACGATAAGACCTTCCATACCCATAACAAAAAGATTTCCTATTACAATAACTACAGGTGAAACGCCTGCTGAAACACTTTCAGATAAAAGCATAACCACTGACATCATTCCTGCATGTGAGAAAATAAATCCGCCGATACGCACAAACGATAATGTATTTGTCGCATATCCCAGAATAAATTCAAACACTTCAAAAAAGTTTGAAGCAATAAAGTCACCGATTCCGCCTTCCATATGGAACTTTTTTCTCGAAAGCAGACAACCCAGCGGTTCTCTGAAAAACATAAGCAGAAGCGGAACGACGATAAGTCCGATAACATACGGCATTGTGAAAAGACTTTTACCGCCTGTCATCATAACAGCAACACCTGCAAGCAGTGATCCGAAAACCACCAGTCCTGCAATACCGTTGTTGCCGAAAACTGCCTGAGTGAAATCCTTCTTTTTAAAGGAAACGTAAATATTTATCAGAATGGATATTATGATTATTGCCACACCGATACATATTGCACCAAGCAGGATGGTCATTGTGCTGTCCATAATTTCCAGCGGCTTGTGTTTCAGTCCGATTTTGTGATACAGCGGATCCAGCAGATGTTCAAAGCCGAACACCGAGCCGTAGACAAATCCGAACAACGCACTTGATATGCCGACTCTCTGAAGTATCGCACCGAGCATATTGCCTTTCTTTTTATAGAGAAATAACCCGATAAGCGAAATCAGAAGACCCTGTCCCACATCGCCGAACATGATACCGAACAGTATCGTGTATGTCCATGCAACAAGATTTGTCGGGTTGAAACCGCCGTAGGACGGAAGTCCGTACATTTCCACAAACATTGAAAACGGCTTTGCGAATCTGTTTGTTTTAAGCTTTACAGGAACTTTTCTTTCACCATCATTTTCGGCAGGTTTTGATACAACCGAAACTGACGGAACCTGATTGATAAGTTTTTCAAATTCATCATACTGTTTTTTCGGAACATAACCCGAAAGATAAAAGTTTTCCTTATATCGCAGAGCGTATCTGCGGAGTTCATAAACATCATACAGATACTTTACACGACAGAAAAAGCTGTTAATTTTTTCTTCGTTTTCCTCGACAAGTTTTTTATGAATCTTTGTTTTTTCCTCCAGCTTTTCCGAAAGTGACTCAATTTGTTTTTTAAGCTTTTCACTTTCAGCCTCAGGCGTATCTGTCAGAAAGTCCGGAAGCCATATACGTTCAAAATAAAGACTTTTGAAAATCTTGTCTGCCTCACCTATATTTTCAAGCGGTGCAAAATAAATTCCCCACTTGTAAATACCATCATCATCATAAGGCACAAATATAAAAGGCTTGTCCTCATAGTATGAAAGTTTAGGAAAGCTTTCAGCGGGAAGACGTCCGAATCTCGGCATGATATGCGAACATGTAAACAGTTTCTGCATATCACTTGTCATTCCTTTAAGATGCGAAAGCTGGGTTGCGGCACGTTCCCTTTCGGAAATAGCCGACTCAAGCCCGTGTATTTCCTCTGATGAAAGTCTCAGCTTTTCCGCAAGTTCTGAAACTTCCTTTTCAATATCCTCAGCATCGGGATATTCCGGACATTCATGCCCGACCTCCCTGAAACTGAAATCTCTGCCCATGTCCATTGAAAGAATTTTTTTAAGAAGTTCCTTATAAGGATTTTCGCCATCGACATGCGTCATAGTCTCCTGACTGTCTTTTTCCTCATTTATATGGAAACAACCGCTCTGTACACATTTTTCAAGTGTGCGGTCAAGATCGCTCATAAGACCGACCATATTAAGATATTCCATTTTTTCTATTGACATCAGCCCACCTCCTTTTATTAAGTAATAACAACCTGACTTTTCATAAACGATGCACTTCGTCCATATCTGATACTTTCAATTATTGTTATGATATTTTTAAGTTCAACCTCAGACAGGTACATATATGAATACAGACTTACAGCAGCATTGTCCGAAAACTGCAATGCTCTTTTGGTGATACTGCATCTGAGCTTTTCAAGTTCCTTTTCAAACTGTCCGCCCTCAATATTTTCATCAAGCGTACCCATAAAGCGTCCGTAGATTGTTTTTGAAAAACGTCTTATGAAGTCTGCCGGCGAATCTGCCTCAAAGACTTCGTCCTGCCTTTCCTTGCTGAGTCTGCCATGGAACGGAAGACTGTATTCTTTAAGATAACGTGCGTCTGCCATGAAATATTTTTTCATACGATATGCATTTACGATATTGATAATATCCGCCTGCACGTTTATCTGCTCAGACAGAACATCGGTTGTTTTTTTATCAAAATTTCTGCGAACCGTTTCAAGCATCCACTCAAGATAAAATGTTCTTATCAGAATTTCACACTGTGTATAAGGAATATTACCGTTTTTATCCGGCTGAATATTTCTCAAAACATGATAATACGGCGTATGTCTTATAACACTCAACAGTTCCCTGAAGTCTTTTGCCTTTGCGAGTGCAATCATGTCAAAGCTTGCTTTTTCAATCATAAAAGCGTGCATCGACTGGATATAGGCGTCATTTCTTTCGTTGTTCAGATAAAGCATTGCCTTTAAAAGCTCCTGAAGTTCTGAACGTACAAGCAGAAAATTGAAAAACGGCTGATCGCTTAACTGCTGAAATTTACATAGTCTTTCATACTCATCAAAATACGACTTGTTAAGCAATGATTCAAGATAACCTCTGTGAACTGAATTTGTATCAACATTTGCAAGAACGTTACTGTAACGTGTATTTTTCTTCAGATATTCTGCAACATCTGTAACTTTCTTTTTGCTGTACAGCTCATTGTAATCCTTTTCACTGAGACGTTTTCCGTAGACTGCCTTTATTTTCGCAACTGTTGCATTCATTGAACCGTTCACGACAGTTCACCTACAATCCGACTGAATATTTCGTTTTCGATTTTTTCGTGTTCACGGTCATAAAAGCCGTCAAGACGTTTCATTTCACCGGCATACTTTTTTTCCTGTTGTTCTGAAAGGATTTCAAATTCATGTCTGTTGGTTGCCTCGACATTATCAATAGCCCTGTCCGCACTTTTTTTAAGCTTTTCTTCAAGCTTTGATGCTTCTTCAACAGCTTCCTTTGCCATCTGCTGCTGAAGTTTTTTTGCGGCGGCAAGCTTTTGTTCTGCGAGCTTGTCAATTTCCATGATTTTATTTATAATGCCTTCCAAAATTCTTCACCCCTCTTTATTTTGTATTTATAAAGCTAAGAGCTGATGTGTAAATCAACCCGTAGCTATAATATTGCTTTGATATATTTTAGTTCTTGATGCTGTGCATAGGAGCAGGAATTCTTCCGCCTCTTGAGATAAACTTTGCAGGTGACTTTCTGTTGATGTCCATAACAGGTCCGCTGCCGAGAAGTCCTCCGAATTCAAGTGTATCACCGACATTCTTGCCGATTGCAGGGATAAGTCTTACCGCTGTTGTCTTGTTGTTTACCATACCTATTGCCGCCTCATCAGCGATAATTGCAGAAATTGTTTCAGCTGTAATATCACCTGGCACAACAATCATGTCAAGTCCTACAGAGCATACCGCTGTCATTGCCTCAAGCTTTTCAAGGCAGAGTGTGCCGTTGTTTACAGCGGCAATCATACCTGCATCCTCAGAAACAGGAATAAACGCACCTGAAAGTCCACCGACATTTGATGATGCCATTACGCCACCTTTCTTTACAGCATCATTCAGGAGTGCAAGACATGCTGTTGTACCGTGAGTACCGCATGTTTCAAGACCGATTCCCTCGAGAATATGTGCAACACTGTCACCGACAGCAGGTGTAGGAGCAAGTGACAAATCAACAATGCCGAACGGTACGCCCAGCATTTCAGATGCCTTTGCACCGACAAGCTGTCCCATTCTTGTGATTTTGAACGCTGTCTTCTTTATGATGTCAGCAATTTCGTTTATTGATGCATCAGGATATTTCTGAATTGCCGCTCTTACAACACCAGGTCCTGAAACGCCGACATTGATTACACAGTCTGGCTCGCCCGGACCATGGAATGCACCCGCCATAAACGGATTATCCTCAGGAGCGTTACAGAATACAACAAGCTTTGCAGGACCCATACACTGATTGTCAGCTGTTCTTTCAGCCGCCTGCTTTATAATTTTACCCATCATAGCCACAGCATCCATATTGATACCGCTTTTGCTTGAACCTACGTTTACTGAAGAACATATATTTGTAGTTACAGCAAGTGCCTCAGGGATAGAGTTAATAAGTTCAATATCAC